>JBCCDR010000451.1:0-2263 GCA_039030675.1 Pseudomonadota bacterium
CAGGAAACTTCGTGTGATAGGCCGTCGTGAAGTGAATGCCCTGCCGTTTGCAGATGCCGCGCGCGGCATAGCCAATGGGCCCTTCTGTCGCGATGTGCACGGCGTCATAATCTTGGTGTTTGAGCCGCCGTTTAATGGCGCGGCCAGCGCCAATCGCGAGGCGAATTTCCGGATAGGTCGGGCAGGGCATAGTGGTGAAATCAGCCGGTGAGATGATATCGACGTCATCCCCGGACTGCCGCAGCGCCTGTGTGACCATGTTGAGGGTTCTGACGACGCCGTTCACCTGAGGGAACCAGGCGTCTGTAAAGAGGAGGAGTTTCACGCGGTCAAAACTGCCTTGGCCAGCTCTTCTTCGCCATTGAGCTCTTCCTCATCCAAATCATCGACTGGTAGCTCGGTCGTTTTGGGGACATATTGCGTACTCCAGTCGAGAATTTCCAGCTTACCATCGGCGTGCTCTACAAGCGCCGTGCAGCTTTCCACCCAGTCACCATCGTTATAATATGTGATGTCGCCCATCTGCTTGATTTCTGCGTGGTGAATGTGGCCGCAGACCACGCCGTCAACACCGCGCTGCGCGGCAGCATGGCAGACGGCTTCTTCAAAGCGGGAGATGAACTCCACGGCGTTTTTAACGCGGAACTTCAAGTAAGCGGACAGCGACCAATAGGGCAGGCCAAGGCGCGAGCGGATGGCATTAACGAGCGTATTGGTCCGCAGCAGTAGCTGATAAGAGCGGTCCCCCAGAAAGGCGAGCCATTTCGCATATAAGACAACGGAATCAAACTGGTCACCATGCATGATGAGCAGCTTGCGGCCATCAGCCGTCTCATGGATGGCCTCTCCTTTGACGGCGATGCCAGCCAGGTCGATATCCAAATGGTCGCGCAGTCCCTCATCATGATTGCCGGGGATATAAATGACCTGCGTGCCCTTCTTGGCGATTTTCATGACGCGGCGGACCACATCGCTTTGCGCTTGGGACCAGAACAGACCCTTGCGAAGCTGCCATCCATCAATGATGTCGCCGACAAGATAGAGCCGCTCAGCCTGTGTGGACTTAAGGAAATGAAGCAGAAAGTCTGCTTTGCAGCCACGTGTCCCCAAATGCACGTCGGAGATCCAGATGGTCCGGAATTTCTGTTTTTCTTTGCCTGATTTTGATTTTTTCGAAACCGCTGCGGTGTTGTCGCCGCGGCTTTTTACGTCAGGCTTTGGAGAACTTGACTCGGTATTGGTGCGAAGACTTCGAGGAAGGAATGCACTGGATGCGTGAGCCATTGCCTTAATCCTGTAACACATCAAGATGATGTTGCTTCAATCTTGAGCCCGTACATATGTCGTGTGTGTTTCCGTTTTATGTCGCCATTTTCTCCCACACGTTACCGCGTGCTGTTCAACCCAATTGCAGGTCGGCGCAAGCAAAGCCGTATCCATGACATTGTTGGCCGGCTGCGCAGCAACGGCGCTGATGTCGATATCACACCAACCAGCGGGCCTGGACATGCCGTCGAGCTGGCCCGTGATGCTGCGCTGGCGAGCGACGTTGATGTGATCATTGCGGCCGGCGGTGATGGCACAATCTCTGAATGCGCGACTGGCCTGCTAGAAGCCGGCCGCCGGGGCGTTTCCTATGACGCGCTTGTCCCGCTTGGTATCTTGCCCATGGGGACAGCCAATGTTCTCGCCATGGATTTAGGCCTCGTCACAGTTGCAGGCATCGCCAGGCGCCGCATTGCACGCACCTTGCTTTGCGGCAACGTCAGGCCCCTACAAGTGGGGCTTGTCTCTAATGCGCTTGAAGAGCGCGCCTTTGTGATGATGGTGGGCGCAGGCTTTGATGGCGCCGCTGTTGGGGCGGTTGACCCGATAACGAAGAAGCGTTTTGGCAAGGTCGCCTATGTTAAGGCAGGCATCGAAGCGATTATCGCTGGCCCTGGGGAAGGCGCTGTCCTCGAACAGGAGGGCAAGCCGCTTTCTAAAAGTGCGTGGGTTATTGTGACAAATGGTCAGCACTATGCGGGCGGATATCGGCTGACCAAAAGGACTTCGCTCAATAGGCGCGGGCTTGCTGCATTGAGCATAAACGGCATCTCGCGGCTCTCAATCGTACGCAGCAACGCGGCCCTGGGGCTAAGGCTATTTGATTCGCCGCAGAATTCTAAAGCCCATATGGGCGATACCTTTCGTATCGACGGGCCAGGCCGGGATTGCCTTGTGGAGGTAGATGGGGACTATTTTGGCCTTGCCCCCGTAGAGG
>JBCCDR010000452.1:0-2263 GCA_039030675.1 Pseudomonadota bacterium
GCGCCTTCCCAGTGTCGCCCGGCCGATCTTGCTGGACCAGATTGCCATTGATTTTCCTGAGCTGAAGCTGATTGGCATTCATGTGGGCACGCCCTGGGCGGATGAAATGATTGCCATGGCCTGGAAGCATGAGAATGTCTTTATCGGGATTGATGCCTATGCGCCCAAACATCTGCCCGCATCGCTGGTGAAATACATGAACAGCTATGGCAGCCATAAAGTGTTGTTCGGCACCGATTGGCCGGTGATCGACCCGCGCCGGGGCGTTAAAGAAGTTCAAGACCATGGGTTAAAGCCTGAGGCCTATGAACGCGTGATGCGCACCAATGCGCTGCGCGTCTTCCCGCAGCTTCACGCGCGTCTTGCAGCATGAGCCTGCCTGCTGGCTTCACGCACCTCAGCGTTAGCCGGGGCATTCGCACATCCGCCGCGCGGGTGCCGCACAAGCCCGCCATTGAATGGGCGGGCGGTCGTGTTAGCTATCGCACGCTCACCCGGCGGATGAACCAACTGGGCCATGCGGTGATCGGGCGTTATGGCCTCACCGCTGGCGATGTGGTGGCCTTGATCGCGCCCAACCGGCCAGAATATCTTGAGGTGGTCGCGGGCCTATCGGACCATGGCCTGGTGGTCGCCACGCTCAACCCGCGCCTGGCGCCAGCGGAACTGGACGCCATTGCAGCCGATTGCCAGCCAAAGCTGGTGATCATCGATCCCGCTCTAGGCGCTTTGGCAGAGCAGGTCCGCAGCATGCAAATCGCGCAGCTCAGCTTTGGCCCTGACTATGAAGCCTTGCTTGCAAAAGCCGCTGACACCGCGCCCAAGCAGGTGGTGCCCGAATGGGCGCGGTTTTCCATCTGCTATACCTCCGGCACCACGGGTTTGCCCAAAGGTGTGCAGCTGCCGCACCGCTCGCGCGCGCTGGTGGCGATGGCGTCTGCTATTGAATATGGCTGCTTTGGCATGAGCGACCGGTTTCTATCGCTCTCTCCGCTCTATCATGGGGCAGGCTTTGCCTTCGCGGCTGCCGCCATCTCCTTCGGCGGCACCTGCGTGCTTTATGGTAACAATGATCCTGCCGCCATGCTGGAACGTTTGGGCCAGGGCGATCTGACCGGCGTGTTCATGGTGCCCACCCACTTCAAGCGCCTCTTTGATCTGCCTGAGACGCGCTTTGACGGCCTCACTGAGCGCCATGGCTTAAAGACCATTATCTCAAACGCAGCCGCGCTGGCGCAGCCGTTTAAAGACCAAACCGTGCAGCGCTTCGGCCCGGGCCTCCTGCATGAAACCTATGGGTCGACCGAAGCAGGCATCGTCACCAACATCCGCCCAGACCATATCTTGGCCAAGCCCGGCAGTGTGGGTACACCCTTCATCAGCATGCAAGTCGAGATCCGGCGCGGCGATGGCAGCCTTTGCAGCCCTGGCGAAACGGGCGAACTGTTTGCCAAGGGGCCTTATACCTTCAATGGCTACCTCAATCGCCCCGAGGCGACTGAAGAGACGCTGGTAGACGGCTGGGTCACCGTGCAGGACCTCGCCAGTATGGATGAAGATGGCTTCATCACCATATCGGGCCGGATGAAAGACATGGTGGTCTCCGGCGGGGTGAATATCTATCCCGCTGAGATTGAAGCGGTGATCGCCAAACAACCAGGCGTTCAGGAGGTGGCCGTCGTCGGCCTGCCCGATGACGAATGGGGCGAGCGCGTTCATGCCTTTGTGGTTGGCGGCGGCACGCCTATGGCTCCCACGGGGGCGATTTTGGATGCATGCCGGGCGCAGCTGTCGGGATACAAGGTTCCGCGCGGCATTACGGTGATTGATGAGTTGCCGCGCAATCCATCCGGTAAAATCTTAAAGCGGGAGCTGCGCGCGCGCCAAGACTAGCCCAGCACCGTTTTGCGCAGCGCCAGAATGATCATTTCGCCCAGCAAGATATCAATGACGATGATTGCGAAGATCGCGCCATAGCCGGTGTTGAGCGTGAGCCGGAGAATATAGCCCTGGAACACACTGCGCAGGGTGATCGACAAATACAGCAGCAGGAACTGCGTGCCTTGGCCCGCTAGCCCGGCAGCGATTGCCGCGAAAACCGGCAGATAGAAGGCGAAAGCCAGCGGGCGGCACCAGTTATAGACCGTCATCGCGCTGAAATACTGGTCCCCCACGCCCAGAATGCGGGTAATGGGGATCATCAAAAACGTGTACCCGTGTTACTTTATTATCCACTAAGAAAGCAACACCCAAGGCAAGTGAC
>JBCCDR010000453.1:0-2260 GCA_039030675.1 Pseudomonadota bacterium
AACAAGGTGGCCAGCACAAAGGCCAGCATGCGCCAGTCCGCGCTATAGAAATCGCTCATCTGTAAGCTGGCGCACAAAATCACGAATACGCCGGAGACCAAAATGATGGTCATATTCTCCTTAAAGCGGCGCAGCTCGGGCAGGGAGGCGATACGCGCATTGGCCAGGTAAATGCCCATGGCTGTGACGGCGAGCAGACCGGTTTCATGCTCAATCGTTTCAGCAACACCAAAGCACACCAAAACCGCTGTGAAGAGAGCGGGGCTTTTGAGGAATTCCGGCACCAGCCCGCGCGGGAACACATAGGCTACGGCCAGGCCCATCAGCACGCCGATCACAACGGCCACCACGCAGGCAAAGGCCAGCAGCCCCAGCGTTTGGCCAATGCCGCCGCCCTCAGCGGCGCTGACCACATATTCAAACACCAAAACCGCAAGCAGCGCGCCAATGGGATCGTTGATAATGCCTTCCCATTTGAGCACGGTGCGCGGCCGGGCAGCCAGATGCGCCTGGCGTAGCAGCGGTACGATCACGGTCGGTCCGGTGACCACCAAAAGCCCGGCAAAGAGAATGGCGACCGGCCAGCTTAAACCAGCAGCATAATGCCCCGCCAGCGCGCCCAGTCCCCAGGCGATGGCAACGCCAGGGAACACCATGCGCCGCACAGAGCGGCTAACGCCTCTGATTTCTTTGAAGTTGAGCGATAAGCCCCCTTCAAACAAGATGATCGCAACCGCGACAGAGACCATGGGCCGTAAAAAGGCACCGAAGTCATCCTCAGGCCGCAATATCCCTAGCAACGGCCCTGCCACGATGCCTGCAATGGACATGAGCACAATGGCTGGAAGGTTAAAGCGCCAGCCAATCCATTGAGACCCAATACCGAGCACGCCAACGATGGCAAGAATGTTGACGATATTGTCCAAGCGGTGGCTGTCCTAGCGCATCGTTAAATCACGGCTGAGACTGTAACGAACTGGCTGGTCCTTGCAAAGCGCCATCAGCGTCCCGCGCAAGCTTGTTTGACGCGCTTAGAGCTCACACTTTCGTAGGTCCAGTGCTTGGCGCCGGTTGGCGAGAGGTTGGCTGTGCTGTCCACTCGGCCGCTGATTTTCATGGCCTCATCAAGGGACTGCAGAGGACCGGCAATAATGTCGTAGGACACATCATCCCAGATGTCGGGCGGCAGTTTGCAAGGGCAGGCTGGTGGGCCGGAGGCGCAGGCTTTCTCACTTTCCTCATTTTTGGCCGCGATCCACTCACCAAACTTGGCTTGAACGTCAAAGCGAGCTGGGTATGTCATGTGCAGATATTGGCGACTTTCTGACTGCGCTTTGGGGTCGATGTAAATCAGGAAGTTCTGGTAGCCGGAAATGCGCTCTCCCTGCCCAGCATATTTCTTGCGCCAGCCTGTGCCAGACAAGCGCACAACATAAAAGCCTGCCTCAGTGAGGCTGCCATACAACGTTTCTTCAGAGATCGCCCGATCGCGCGCATCCAAGGCCTGGCTGACCAGATCGCCCAAATAGGCTCTATTCTCTTCAATGGCGCGCAGTTTTGCGGTGATGAAAGTCTGCTTTTGCTTTATGCGCTCGCGGTTATCATTGTTCATTTCGGCGATCAAAGCGCGAATGGTGTCTGCGATATATGTGCCGCGTCGCTGTTCATAGTTTTTTCGGAAAAGGTTCCTCGGGTTTTTTGTGAGCTGCTTCCATCTGGCGTAGTCTTGGCGCATGGCCGCAGAGATCACCCGGCGTAGATCTGACGGAATGCCAAATAGGACGGGCGGCGTTTCGCTCTCGCCATTGAGCAAAATATTTAACGCGACCGTTGCGCCTATCCGGTTTAAGTCCTCGTCGCCTATGGTGAAATAGCCGTCCGCGGTATCGACGACATAGTCTTTAACGGATACCAGCCGATCAAGCTCGGCGCGCTGCGTTTCCAGCGATAGTTTTTCCCGGTCTAACGCTGTCTCACTCATCTGCGCTTGTTGAATGATCTGGGTGAAGTCTTCCTTCACGACCGGGTCAAACATCGCCCTTTGCAACTCTGGGGCCAGGCCTGCTTGGACAGGCGGCGCTGCAAGAAGCAACACACTGACTGCCAAACAGACTGGCGCACGCCAAAACACACTCATAAAAGCCCTCCCCCCACACAAAATCGGCAAGGAGGCTAACTTAGATAGATGTTCTTTGCAAATTCGATAGGGCTAGCCTTACAAGAACGTCGCTTTGATCGCATCAAAAATGAACTGCGCGGC
>JBCCDR010000454.1:0-2253 GCA_039030675.1 Pseudomonadota bacterium
GGTTTTTGCCCCTGAAGGGCTCCTCGCCATCAATGAACACCTGGGGCGTGTAGACCATGTTGCGGCCTGCCAGCACCTTATTATACCAGCGGTGGCGCAGGTTGCTTTCAGCAATCGAGAGTGTGTCTTCCCAGCCCAGATAATCCCAAATGCTCACAGCCCAGCTGAGCACCAGAACATCATCAATCTGCGCTACATCTTCCATAAGCGCATCAACGGGCGGGCAGGACGAACAGCCTTGCGTGGTGAATAATTCAACAACGACCACATCGCCTTCCGCTGCGGCAGAAAAGGCGGGAAGGGTCGAGACTAAAGCGGCAACCAAAAGGCTGCGGAGGGGGCGAAACATGTACTTCATAGGCTGGTGTATAGCCTCAGCCCACGCTAACGCGCAAATCACATGGCTGTGAGTGCTGCGTTACGACGCGGGTGTGTCAGCGGCTGGCTTTAAGCTGCGCAGCACGCCGTAGCCCGCAATCCCAGCGCCTAGGGAGCCCAGCAAGATGCCCAGACGGACCTTATTAGCCATCTCAGGCCCCTCAAAGGCCAAAGAGCCGATGAACAAGCTCATGGTAAAGCCAACGCCGGTGAGCAGTCCGACCCCTAAAATGCCGCGCATGGTGGCCCCTTCGGGCAGCTGCGCAAAACCCGCACGGATGGCGATGAAGCTGAAGCCATAAACGCCAATCGGTTTGCCAAGCAACAAGCCCAGCGCAATGCCGAGACTCACTGGATGGGCCAAGTCTGCGGGCGTCATTTGCAGCAGCGGCAGACCGGCATTGGCAAAGGCGAAGATGGGAATAATCATATACGCAATCCACGGGTGGAGCGCGTGTTCAAGCTTTTCCAGCGGGGTCTCATGCAGCGGTTCATAGCCGCCGCGCATGGGAATGGCGAGGCCGGTCGCAACGCCGGCGAGCGTCGCATGAATACCGGACTTTAGCACGAAGACCCAGGCGAGCACGCCCACTAAAATATAAGGCGCAATCTTGCGAACGCCGCTGACATTAAGAACCACCAGAGCAATGGTGCACAGCACAGCGCCGCCAAGCATGGAGAAAGACAGATTGGAGGTATAAAACGCGGCGATAATGATGATGGCAGCCAAATCGTCCACGATGGCAATGGCCGTTAGAAGCACCTTCAGCGACAGCGGCACACGGCTGCCCACTATCGCCATGATGCCCAGCGCGAACGCAATATCGGTTGCGGCGGGGATGGCCCAGCCATTGGCGTTGGGCCCTGTCCCGCCGCTGACGGCCAAATAGACGGCTGCTGGCAGCGCAATACCGCCCAAAGCGGCGATCAACGGCAAGGTGAGCTGCTCGCGTGAGGAGAGCTCGCCGGCTAATATTTCGCGCTTGACCTCAAGGCCGATGAGCAAAAAGAACACTGCCATGAGGCCATCATTGATCCACAGCAGCAACGGCTTTGCGATCTTAAAATCACCAGCACTTACCGAGACGGGCAGCGTGAGAAACAGCTCATAAAGGCCAGACGCAGGCGTGTTTTTCACGATGATGGCCAGAGCGGCCGTGCCCATTAAAAGCAGGCCAGCGGCAGCCTCGAGTTTAAAAAATGCTTTGAGCTGGCTGAGTGCCATCGCGCGCCCTTTCCCTTGCCGTGGCAGCCCTTTTGCCACATCGTTGCCACACCACATGGGGCATATAAACCGCTCAGCAAGGCAATTCTGCTATGGTGTCCGTGGTCTTAGGCAAAAGGCGGTTGGTGATGGTTCTTTCTCGTGCGGTCCATGTTGTATGCCTGGCTTTGGCGTTTGCACTCTGCTGTGTTCAAGCGGGGTATGCGCAGGCGCCAGACGATGCTGTCGCTCTGTGGCGACTCACCAACCCATCCGGCGGCAGCGCCGTGTTGATGGGCACCGTCCACCTGCTCCCCAATGATGATAGCTGGGCTGACAAACGCCTGCGCAAAGCGGTCAAACAGGCTGACCTGTTGGTGATTGAAGCCAAAACAACCGGCAAAGATGAAGCGAAGGTCAAAGCCTTCGCGCTTGAGCGCGGCTTCCGCCCCATCGGCGCGCCAGCGCTGGCGGACACGTTAAGCCCTGAGGACGCAACGCGCCTGCGCCAGGCTGAAGGCGCTCTTAACATCCCCGTTGGCATGACAGCGCGCATGCAGCCCTGGTTTGCGGCGCTTAATCTGACGCTAGCATCGGTCATGCAGCAGGGCTTCTCGGCCGAATCAGGCGCAGAATCCTGGCTGACCGACCGCTTTGAGAAAGATGGTGAA
>JBCCDR010000455.1:0-2248 GCA_039030675.1 Pseudomonadota bacterium
CTTCACGCCGCTGTTCCAGGAGCTGAAAGACCAAGTGGAGATCTATGATTTCTCCAAATACAACTTTGTGACGCCCATTATGAAGCCAGCAGCCATGGAGCGCGGCGAGCTGCTTGATGCGGTGATGAATAACTACCGCCGCTTCTACAGCAAAAAGGCGCTGTTCCATTATCCCTGGCGGGGAACCGGGTTTCGCCGGCGCTACCTGCTTGGCTGCCTTTTCGCCTTTTTAAAAGCCGGTTTCCAGCGCACCTTCTACGACCTTGGCAAGGCAGGGTATTGGGGCCCGCAAACCAAGAAAACCGTGGACTTTCATTTCGATGAAACACGCCAACTGGCCGAAGCACAGACCGCTGATTGGGAAGCAGCCGCAGATCGCGCAGCCAAGGCAGCAGAACGCAGGGAAGCCCTACGCGCCCAGGGCAAGGCGCGCTCTGACCGCCGCAAAATGGATGCGATGGCGCAAAGCAATGTAGCGGTCAAAGCGTGCGGTGGCGGCGATCAACAGATGGAGGATGTCTAAGGATGCGCCGACGCTAACGCAGGCGCAGCCACTTGGACGCATCGGCCCCAACGCCATTTTGCAGATGCTGCCCGTGCTCGACCAGACATGCGGGAGACCACGCAGAGACGCGCTGGTACAACGCGCGGGGCTCAACGCCCTGCCAGATGGACTGGGCATGATACCCGAAGCGCAGGCGGCGCGCCTCCATCAGCAAGTCCGCAAAGATGAACCAGAACGTGGTGCCCGTATCTGTACTGCTTCCGGGATCGGAACAGCGGAATACATCATGGCCCACCGGATTCCCGCTGCGGCGCAATGGCTCCTCAAGGCGCTGCCAGCACGGCTTGCCGCGCCTCTGCTTGCAAAAGCGATTAAGACACACGCCTGGACCTTTGTGGGGTCAGGCAGCTTTCGCGTCGTGACCCCTTGGGTGTTTGAAATCACCCACAATCCGTTGATTGAGCGCGAAACCAGCGATGTGCCTCTGTGCCATTGGCACGCAAGCGTGTTTGAAACGCTCTACCAGACCTTGGTGAGCCCCGATTGCACCTGCGCAGAAGTCACCTGTGCAGCCATGCCCGGCAACAGCAGATGCCGCTTTGAAATCACGCGTCAACGGCGCGCATAACCCTTTAAAGGACTGAAACAGCCTTATGAGCTCACAGCTAGCCCCATATCTCACACGCGCTGTGCCGCGCTATACGAGCTATCCGACCGCGCCGCATTTTTCAGCTCAAGTTGGCGCTGCGGACTATGCGGCGGCGCTTGAACAGTTGAATCCAGCGGAGCCCATTTCCCTCTATTTGCACGTGCCCTTCTGCCGGGAGCTGTGCTGGTACTGCGGGTGCAACATGAAGCTGGTCACCCGCGAGGCGCCGCTGGAGCAGTACGCGGCAATGTTGCGCAAGGAGATTGCTCTGTTGCGCCGGCATCTTCCCAGCACCATGAAGGTCGCCCATCTGCATTGGGGCGGCGGCACGCCCACAGCGCTGGCCCCAGACGCGCTGGATCAGATTATGCAAGATGTTGCGCGGCATTTTGATATTCTCAGCGATGCAGAACTGGCGCTGGAGGCGGACCCCAGAACGCTGAGCGATGCCATGATCGACCGTATTGGCGCGCTTGGCTTCAACCGGGCGAGCTTTGGCGTGCAGGAGTTTGACCCCCAGGTTCAAAAAGCCATCAATCGCATTCAGCCACCCACCATGGTCGCGCGCGCTGTGGATCACTTGCGCGCTGCTGGCGTGAAGGGCATCAATTTTGACCTGATTTACGGCCTGCCGTTTCAAACCACGTCGACGCTGCTCAAAACCATAGAGATTTGCCTGGACCTTCAGCCAGACCGCATCGCCCTATTCGGCTACGCGCACGTGCCGTGGATGGCCAAAAAACAGCGCCTTATCGATGAAGATGCGCTTCCCGGCTCCGCTGCGCGCTTAGAGCAAGCTGAAAAGGCGGCAGAGCTTCTGATGCGCAGCGGCTATGTGGCCATTGGCTTGGACCACTTCGCCCGCCCCGCAGACAGCCTGGCGCAGGCAGCGAACCAGGGCACGCTGCGCCGCAATTTCCAAGGTTACACGGACGACCAAGCCCAAACCATGCTTGGCCTTGGCACAACGTCAATCGGCCGAACGCCCACAGGCTATGTGCAAAACATTGCAGAAACCCGGGCATGGTCACGCAGCATCGAAAACGGCGTCCTACCAGTCGCGCGCGGGTGCCGTCTGGACGATGATGATCGGC
>JBCCDR010000456.1:0-2235 GCA_039030675.1 Pseudomonadota bacterium
AGCCGCATGGTTGAAGTGGCCGAGCGTGCTTATGACCTAGACCGCGACTCTCCCATGATCGCCGATACGCTTGGCTGGATTTTGCTTAAAGAGAATGTCAACCCGCGCCGCGGCTTAGACCTCTTGGAAAATGCGGCCCGCCGTTTGCCGGATAACAAAGAGATTCGCTACCATCTCGCCTATGGCTATTTTGCCAACGGCAGCGCTGACAAAGCCCGCCGTGAGCTGGAGGATATCCTCAAAGACGGCCAGCCTTTTGGCACCGTGAAGGAAGCGCGCTCCTTGCTGCAACAGCTCGAGCAAGGCGGCGGCCGCTAAAAAGCTCAAATCAATCTTGAGACATGGAAAACCGGCCTTGAGGTGTCTCAGGGCCGGTTTTTTATGGGTCCATCACCAAAACGGGTTTGATGGTTTTGCCTTCAGCAGCGTCATTCCAGGCCTGGCTGAAGTTGCTAAACGTATAGCGTTTAATCATCTTCTCTAAAGGCAGGGCGCCACTTAAGGCCAGGCGGCCGAGCTGCGGAATGAATTGGGTTGGATCACTGCCGCCCTCAACGATGCCAAAGACTTGGCGGCCGCCATCTAACAGTGTGAGCGGCACGAAGGAGATGGGCTTGTCAGGCGGCGGCACTGCGACGACGCCAAAGCGCCCACGTGCTTTGAGCATATCGATGCCTTGCTGAAAGGTTGTTGCTGTTCCTGCGCAATCGATCGCGCAATCGGCAATACGTCCGCTGAGCGCAGGCGTTCCAATCGCTTCGGGCGCGAACACATCTGTCGCGCCCATTTCGAGCGCCAAGGTGCGACGCTCCTCGATGGGGTCAATCGCGATGATATGGCGGACCTTCTCATTGAAAGCAGCGCTCACCGCGCTCAAACCGACAGCACCTAAGCCAAAAACAACGAGCGTTTCGTCTGTCCTGGGTTTGACTTCATTGACCACAGCGCCATAGCCGGTTTGGATCCCGCAGCCTAAGGGCGCGGCTAAATCAAAGGGGAGGTCATCATCTATGGGGATGGAATTGCGCGCCGTGGCAAGGACGTGGGTGGCAAAGCTTGATTGCTTAAAGAAGGCGCCTTTCACGCGTTCGCCGCTGTCGCGCTGCATGGTCTCTTTCAGGCCGAACTGCAGCTCCAATGCACTTTCGCAATAGGCAGGGTCGTCCTCGTGACAGCGCTTGCATGTGCCGCAGCTGTCAAATGTCAGCGCCACGCGCTCACCAATGCGGGCTGGGTCGACACCGCTGCCCACCGCTTCAATAATGCCAGCGCCTTCATGCCCGGGCACCATGGGGGTTTCGCTGAGGCTACCAGCAAAAAAATCGGTGTGGCAAATGCCAACTGCTTTTATGGCGACGACCACTTCGCCTTCGCCCGGCGCGCGCAGCTGTAAGTGTTCCAACGTCGGTTCAGGCCCTGAAGCCCTGTTGGGGTCTGTTACAGCAGCTGTAATGGAATACGCCATGGCCCCCTAGGTATCACAGCCGGCATCGCGGCACATCGGTTTTCAAGCGCTCTCCGAACCACGAACTTTTTTTGCCGGCAGCCCCAGCCGTTTGCGCCAGCGCGTATAGCGGTGGCCTCGGCCCAGTTCCTGTTGCAATGCAAAGGCGCGCGGCGCCACTCCATTTGTCGCCGGGTCGCTCATGTCATAGCCAAAGGCTTGAAGTGCGTCCGCCGCGTGCTTCTCAAAAACAAAGCGGGCCGCGTTGCTCATGTGCTGTCGCCAACGCTCTGTTTTTGAGGGTTGCGGTGAGTTGCCAATCTCCGGCCAAAGCCCGCGTCGCTTTGCTGGTATTTTAGCGTCCACACGCTGCGTATAGGTCAGCATGGCCGCGTCATAGGGCAGGCCAATATGGGCACAGACCTTGGTGAGCGTTTCTTCAGGGGCCTGCACCAGCGCTTCAAATGTGATTTGCAGATGACGCTCGCCAATCCCCGACGCGGCGCGCTGCGCTTGCAGGGTTTGGGCCGACCACTGCTCAGCAATTTCCAGATAATTGCCTTCGCTAAAGGCATAGTCCTGATGGGACAGAGCAACGTCGCGCCCATCACGAACGATATGAACAAAACGCGCGTCCGGAAACCATCGGGCAAGCTCAGCAACATGGTCGATACTGGCAATGTCCATGTTGGCCCAGCGCGGCTTTCCATCATGGGCGGCCTTGGCGGTATGAAACGCTGGGATGATATCTTCAACATGGCCTGGCCGAATAGCGTTTACAATCTTCCCTC
>JBCCDR010000457.1:0-2216 GCA_039030675.1 Pseudomonadota bacterium
CCGCTATGAAGCGCAAGTGCGGCCTCGCTCCGGTCTGGCGCTGAAGCAGGGCATCACTGTCCTCAACAGCCCAGGCACCATCGATGCGGACTACCGCGGTGAAGTGGGGGTCATTTTGCTGAATACCGGCACCCAAGACGTGGACATCATCCATGGCATGCGCATCGCCCAGCTGGTCATCGCGCCGGTGGTCCAAGCGCATGTGGATGTGGTGGACGCGCTTCCCACCTCAAGCCGCGGCGCTGGCGGATTTGGCTCCACGGGCGCTTAAGCCATGTCCTTGTTAACGGACAGCCAGTTGGACCGCTATGCGCGCCACATCGTCTTGCACGACATTGGCGGCGCTGGCCAAAAAGCGCTGCTCGGCGCCAAGGTTGCCGTCGTAGGCGCAGGCGGCATCGGCGCGCCGGCTTTGCTTTACCTGGCCGCAGCCGGTGTGGGCACGCTCGGCATCATTGATGATGACACGGTCAGCCTCTCTAACCTTCAGCGGCAAGTCTTGTTCCAAAGCGAGGATGTGGGAAAGACCAAAGTCAGCGCTGCTGAAGCGCACCTCTCGGTCCTCAATCCGGACCCGATCATCCATCAGCATGCGCTGCGTCTCACGGAAGACAATGTAGAGAGCCTTTTGGCGCCCTATGACATCGTGCTCGATGGCTGCGATACCTTCGCAACCCGCCTCATCGTCGGCGCCGCCTGCCACCGCCTTGGCAAAACGCTGGTGAGCGCTGCCGTCGGCCAATTTGATGGCCAGCTCAGTGTCTTTGCCTCTCATGATGGCGAAAGCCCCTGCTATCGCTGCCTAGTCGGCGATGTGCGCGATGAGCCGGGCCGCAGCTGCGCGGATGAAGGCGTCGTGGGTGCGTTAACCGGCGTGCTTGGCAGTTGGGCCGCGCTTGAAGTCATCAAGCTCATCACCGGCGCCGGCAAACCCCTTATCGGCCAGCTCATGCTGTTTGATGGCCTGAGCGGGCGTGTGCGCACGCTCAAGCTCAAGCGCGACCATGCTTGCCCCGTTTGTTCTAGCGATAGCGCCTCTTCAGCCCGCGCATCATATCCATAAACAGGTCAGGCTCGTCGAACAGGCGGCATTGGATGAGGATGCCTTGCACTTGGGCGATGATGAGCCGGCTTTGGCGTTCGGGGTCGTCCGCGCCTAGCTCACTGAGCGTGGGTTTCAGCGCGGCAAGCCAGGCCTCCATGGCCGTGCGGATGTTGGGGCCGAACAGCGCTCTGCCTTCGCCAAGGGACAGCGTATTCATAAGGCAGTTGATGGTGCCTTGTTCATAGTAGGTGATGAGGCCATCCAGCATGGCCGCGAAGCGCTCGGCGGCTGGGTCTTTGCTGCGCAGCGGCGCCAAAATCAGCTGGGTGAAGCGCTTGCCTGAGGCCGCGAGCACTTGGCCAGCCATCTCGCTCTTTCCCGCAGGAAAATGATGATAGAGGCCAGCTTTGCTCAGCCCGCTGGCGGACCCGATCGCGCTTAGGCTGGCGCCCTCATAGCCATGGTCCTCAAACACGCGGGTCATCGCTGGGATTACCCGCGAGCGGGGCGGTTTTTGCGCCATGGGCCTTCCTTTGCAAACCTTTTACGCGGGCGTTCTGCCTTGCGCCTTCCGCCAGGCTTTGTAAAGAGGGTGTCATAAGATGGCCGAAAACACAGGCCATGGAAGCAGGCCGGGCCATCACGCCAGGCCCCATGCGGGAAGGGGACTGTCCCATGGCTGCGCTGCGGCGCTGGTTTTGGTTGAGTTTTAAGTGGCTTACCATTTACGGCTTTGTTGCCGTCGCTGCTTTTGCGGCTGTCAGCTATGGCCTTATCCTCTACCTTGCCCAGTCCCTGCCACATCCACGCGATGCGCTTGTTGCTAGCGGGGCAGCGCCCATTCAAATCCTCGCCAGTGATGGCAGCGTGCTGGCCAATTATGGGCCCAATCAAGGCGATTGGGTGGAGTATGCCGACATCCCGCCCGATATGGTCAATGCCATGCTGGCCATTGAAGACCGGCGCTTCTTCAGCCACAGCGGGCTCGACTTTATCGGCATCGCCCGCGCTGCCATCAGCAACCTGCGCGCTGGCGGCATCACAGAGGGCGGCAGCACCATCAGCCAGCAGCTGGCGAAAAACCTGTATTTAACGCCAAGCAGAACCATCACCCGCAAGCTGCGCGAAGCCATGCTGGCGATTTCTTTAGAGCAACGCTTCTCCAAGCAAG
>JBCCDR010000458.1:0-2207 GCA_039030675.1 Pseudomonadota bacterium
AGACAGCGTTTTCCAGCCGCCGGTAGGTGCAACCAGCATAGCGTGCAGCCCCGCTTGGGCAGCCTCAATCATGGCCAACTGATTGGGGTGGGGCGCCCAGCCTTGGCCCGCAAACCAGCTTTGGATATGGGGCGGCAGAATGGCCTCTTGGTTTTCGCTCATGGCGCAACACATAACAGCCATGGCGCTTGCTTCAACACCCCACACTTGGCTCCAGCCGCGGCCCGATGGGCTGTATTGCTCTGCAGGTGATTTCTGGATTGACCCGCATGGCGGCAAAGAGCGCGCGTTGGTGACCCACGGCCATGCGGACCATGCCCGCCCTGGGCACAACCATGTGCTGGCAACCAGCGAGACCTTGGCCATCATGAAAGCGCGCTATGGCAAGGCCGCAGGCGATGCGCACCAATCGATTGGATATGGCGAAGTGCTCTCCATCAACGGTGTTGACGTCAGCTTTTATCCAGCGGGCCACGTCCTTGGCTCAGCACAAATTCTGCTGGAACATGAGGGGCAGCGCATCGTCGTTTCCGGCGACTATAAGCGACGCCGCGACCCAACTTGCGCGCCTTTTGAACCCATTGCATGCGACGTCTTCATCACCGAAGCGACCTTCGGGCTCCCCGTTTTCACGCATCCCGATACCGCCGAAGAAGTCGCAAAAATTCTTGCCGCGAAGGCGGCCAATCCTGAGCGCACCATCCTTGTCGGTGCATACGCGCTCGGCAAGTGTCAGCGGGTCATCCGGCACCTGCGCGAGGCAGGATATGACAAAACCATCTACTTGCATGGCGCCATGGTGGCGCTGTGTGAGTTGTATGAGACGCTCGGCGTGTCGCTTGGGCCCTTGAAGCAAGTCAACCTGAAGGAAATGGGCAAGCTTCCGGGAGAGATTATCCTATGCCCACCTGGCCAGTTGGCGGACCGCTGGGCACGGCGCTTCGCTGACCCCATCAGCGCCTTTGCCTCCGGCTGGATGCGCGTGCGCCAGCGGGCCAAACAGCGCGGAGTCGAGCTGCCACTCATCATCTCTGACCATGCCGATTGGAATGAGCTGACGGAGACCATTGAAGACATCTCCCCAGGGGAAGTCTGGGTCACGCATGGCCGTGAAGATGCGCTTGTGCATTGGTGCACGCAAAAGGGCATTGCTGCTCAAGCGCTGTCTCTTGTGGGCCGCGGTGAGGACCCCGATGAGTCATAAGGCAGCCGTAGCCCTGAACTTGATTCAGGGCCTCCACCCAAATAGGGTGCTTTTGCCTGACAGAGGCTCTGAATCAAGTTCAGAGCAACGGCTCGCGCGGTAATGCAAGACTTCGCCAACCTCCTAGACCGCTTGGTGTACACACCCCAGCGCAACGGCAAAATCCGGCTGATTGCAGACTATTTGCGCAGCGCAGATGACCCAGACCGGGGTTATGCGCTGGCCGCGTTATGCTCAGCGATGAAGCTGCCGAATGTGAGTTATTCGGCCATCCGGGATATGATCCATGAGCGCACAGACGAAGTGCTGTTCCGCATGAGCTATGACTATGTGGGCGACTTTGCCGAAACCACGAGCCTGCTTTGGCCAGCCCAGCCGCGCAACAGTCCGCCGCCGCCGCTGACGGAAGTCGTGGATACCCTTGCGGCCATGACGCGGGCGGAGGCGGCGCAGCAGGTGGCCATTTGGCTGGATGTGCTGGATGTCAACGGCCGCTACGCGTTGATCAAGCTGCTCACTGGCGGCCTGCGCGTTGGCGTTAGCGCCAGGCTGGCCAAAGTCGCGTTCGCGCAAGCTTTTGATGTGACGCCTGAAGAGGTGGAGGAGATTTGGCATGCGATGGAGCCGCCTTATACGCCGCTCTTTGATTGGGCCACCGGCAAGGCAGAGCGACCAAATTTAGACGCTTTGCCTGTCTTCAGGCCCTTCATGCTCGCCAATCCTTTGGAAGAGAAGGAGATTGATTTCGCTGACTATGTCGCCGAGTGGAAATGGGACGGCATCCGCGTGCAAGTCGTGCGCGTTGGCGGCGAAACGCGTCTCTTTTCGCGCACGGGCGATGATATCGGCGGGTCTTTTCCAGACATTCTTGCTGCTTTTGAAAAGGATGGGATCGTGGATGGAGAGCTGTTGGTGCGCGATAAGGAGGGCGGGCCAGCGCCTTTCAATCACCTCCAGCAACGCCTCATGCAGGTTGGAGCCGCTCTCATCCTCACCCTCGCGC
>JBCCDR010000459.1:0-2191 GCA_039030675.1 Pseudomonadota bacterium
AGCCCTTCGCCGCTGGCAACACTGGCACGCAAATGGGCGGCTGGTTTAAGCGGGAAATCAACAGTTTAGACGACTTAAAGGGCCTGCGTATCCGCATGCCTGGTCTTGGCGGGGAAATCTTGCGCCGGCTTGGGGCCGAACCAGTCACCAAATCTGCCAATGAATTGTATTTGGCGCTTAGCCAAGGGAACATCGACGCGACAGAGTGGATTGGCCCTTGGAATGATTTGACGCTGGGACTGCATACAGCAGCAAAATACTATTATGGCCCCGGCTTTCATGAGCCTGGCTCAACGCTGGCCCTGGGCGTCAATCTGGATGTCTTCAATAGCTTGAGCGACCATCAGCGCGCTGTAATTACCCAGTCTTGCCACGTCGAGCGCCATTTGATGCATGCAGAATATGATGCGAAAAACGCCGAAGCGCTGGACGTTCTGAAAACACAGTTTGATATTACGCCGCGTACCTTTCCCGCCGACGTGATGGCCGCAGCCCAGCGCGAAGCAGCCATTGTTTTAGACGAAGTCGCTCAAAGTGATGAGCTGACGGGCCGGGTGGTCGCGAGCTTCAAAGCTGCCCTGAAAAAAGCGCGCCGCTGGGAAGCTGTGGCCCATGGCGCCTTCACCCAGGCTCGAAACGACGCCTTGGGCTAGGCTGGCTCTCTTTTTTCTGCTAGCACCGCGCGAGTTTTCACCCCGCGGAGCACATATGGACCGGCTGGTCAAAGCCATCGATACTCTTAATAGCGCGGTCGGCAAAGTTTTGTGCTGGGCCGCGCTTGCGCTCGCGCTATGGCAATTTGGCTTAATCTTGGCGCAAGCAGTGTTCCGCGCAAGCTCAATCTTCGCACAGGAAGCGCTGATCTATGCAAATGCCCTCCTGTTTTTGGGCGCTGGTGGCTATACATTGCTGAAAGATGGGCATGTGCGCGTGGACTTGTTCTATCACCGCATGGGGCAGCGAGCACAAGCACGCGTCAATCTTCTAGGCACCGCGTTATTACTGTGGCCACTATGCGGCCTCATCTTTTACGCAGGCACGCCTTATGTGCTCGACAGCTGGGCATTGCGTGAGGGTTCGATTGAAACCAGCGGCATTCAAGCTGTCTTTCTCCTAAAGTCCCTGATTTTGGTCTTCGCAACCCTCGTTGGCTTGCAAGGCCTCAGCTTGGCTTTGCGGTCTATACAGACCCTGCAAGGGAAAGCAGATGATTGATAGCGGCGGCATGCTCGCGCTGGTCATGTTCGCCTGCCTTTGCGCGGCGATCATGGCGGGCTATCCTGTTGCCTTCACTCTAGCAGGGGTGGCTCTCCTCTTCGCTGGCATAGCCGCCATCCTAGCAAACGTTGGCCTCATCGATGTCTTTATTGACCCGTCATTCGTGACATTGCTGCCTGAGCGCATGTTCGGGCTCATCAAAAATGATGTCCTGCTCGCCGTGCCCATGTTCATTCTTATGGGAGTATTGTTAGAGCGCTCGCGCGTGGCGGAAGACCTGCTGGAAAGCATGGGCAAGCTGTTTGGCAAAACCCGCGGCGGCCTGGGACTAAGCGTGATCATGGTCGGCGCGCTCTTGGCCGCATCAACCGGTATCGTGGGCGCCACAGTGGTGACCATGGGGCTACTGTCCCTGCCGACCATGCTCGCGCGCGGCTATGATGCACGCCTGGCCACTGGCACAATCGCAGCCTCTGGCACTTTAGGCCAGATTATCCCACCCTCTATTGTGCTTGTGCTGCTGGGTGATGTGATGGGCAATGCCTATCAAGAAGCTCAGCAAGCCCAGGGGCTTTTCGCCTTTGCCCCCTTATCGGTCGGGCATCTTTTCGCTGGCGCGCTTCTGCCAGGTCTGGGCCTCGTCGCACTGTACATGCTCTATGCTGCCGTGACCGCTTGGCTAAAACCCGCTAGCGCCCCAGCACTTGTGGAGGATGGTCCGCGTGAGGATGGCTTGGTGCTGAAAGCCCTTAAAGCGATGGTGCCGCCCGTAGTGCTCATCTTGGCGGTGCTTGGCTCTATCTTAACTGGCCTCGCAACCCCAACGGAAGCTGCAGCTATTGGCGCGGTGGGGGCGCTGTTGCTCGGCGGCCTTCGCTGTTGCAACGGTCCGAGCAAAGGCCTCATCATCGCCGCACTGTTCAGCCTGGCTATCTTAATTATTCTCGCCCTGTCTGGCACGGTCTTTGAAGCG
>JBCCDR010000460.1:0-2169 GCA_039030675.1 Pseudomonadota bacterium
CGCCATCATGGGGACAATTGGTTTGTTTTCGCTCTGCATTGGAGGAATATCGCTATCAAAGGCTGTAGGACTTGCATAACTTAGATTTGTGTGTCTGACGGCAGCTCCGTCCCAAAACCTGCCCCTAAATCGGCCCAACCTCTTCCAGCCCCAGCGCTTCATTTACACGTGCCCTTAGCGTTGAAAGCGGCACGCTCGTCGGGTCCATCTTGCGGCGTTCTTCGAGCATTTGTTGAGCTGCAACCCAGTTTTCGGAGTTGATGGCCGCGTCGAGCAGGATTTGCTCGAACAAGTCGCGCTGGGCGTGGCTGCCGCCGATGTCCATGAGGCGGGGGAGGGCGGTGAGCATGTCTTCAAAGGCGCTTGGGTAATCGCCTTTTGCATGGTCGAGCAGGGCGCGGCCTGCGGGGAGGGCGACTTTTTGCCACGCGGGACCGGGCTGCTGGGCCATGGCGTCATAGACGCTTTGTGCTTCCGGCCGGCCGGCTTTGGCGAGGCCGTAGAGGTAGTGCAGGGACAGGAACGGTTGGATGGCGTCATGCGCCCGTTTTTTCAGCAGCTCGCCCAGCGGTATCCAGCGGTCGGCGATGTCGATGCCGCTGAGCTCTAGGCGGGTGAGCAGGGCGACGGCGCCGACCTGGTCTTGGCTATAGCTGGGGTCTGCGTTGAGGGTGTGATGGTCGTAGATATCCAGCGCCTCGTCAAAGCGGCCGAGGCTGAGATAGAACAGCGCGCGGTGCCACCATAGGTGCGTGAGCATGAAGGAGTTCAGGCCCGTCCAGGTGTCTTCAACGCCCTCTAAGAAGTGCGCGCCTTCTTCTATGCGGCCCTGGGTGAGCATCACATGGGCTAAGGCATGCTGTGCCCATGGCTCCTTCTTCTCCAGCGCCAGGGCGGTGCGGGCGGCGGCTTCGGCCTCAATGAGCCAATGGCATTGCTCATAGCCGAACGCCAGCATGCCATGGACTTGCGGCACGCGCGGGCGCTTCTTAAACGCCGCTTGGGCCGCGCGCAGCATGGCAGGCGCATTGCCTACGTTAAAGCAGTGATATTGATGCAGCTTCATGAGCACCAAATCGCCCGCGAAGCGTTTCACCGCATCCTCGCCCAAAGCCAGAAGCGGGCGGTAGTCAGCTGACTGCTGGGAGGCAATCCAGGCGGTTACATAATCCAGCGTGAAGGCCTCACGGTCGGTCAGGCCTTGGGACTGACTGTAGGCCACATCCAGATGGGGCTGGGCATTGTCAGGCGCGTCTGGCGCCTCGGCAAACATGTGCAGGATGGCGCAATAGGCGTTGACCAGGGCGCAGGGCGTGCCCGCCGCCTTTAAGACGTCAACAGAGCGGGTTTCATAGCGCAAAAAGCCGTGAATGAAAGTGTTGACGCCGGCCAGGGCAGCCGCATCTTGCGTCGTGACATCCTGGCCGAAATCGTCTTGCAACATGGGCTAATAGTTAATGGCAAAGCGCAGACCGTAGGTGCGCGGCCGGCCGCGATAGCCATTGGCAACGAAATCGCCATTGGCATCGGCAATGAAGAAGTTGCGCGTCTCATCATAATCTGTCTGCAGCAGGTTGCGGACAAAGGCGCCCACTTCCCACAAACCGTCTTCTGGCCCGACGGAGAATTGGGCGTTCACCAGCCAGAAGCTTTCGAGATTGAAGATGTCAGAGCCAAGGCGGCTGCGGTCAATATCGTCGCGGTAGCTCCAGTTCGCGTTGAACTGGTAGGTCCATCCATCGGTCAGCGTGTTGGTGACGTTCAAGGAGCCGATATAGCTCCAGGCCGCGATATTCGGCAGCTCTTCGCCAGAGCGGTCAATGAAAGCTGCTGAACACGGACAGGCCAGGTCTGAGTTGGCTAAATCCACATCTTGGAAGTTTTGGAACTCGCCTTCCTTCCAGCCAATCGCATTGCTGAGGGTAATGCCCTCAATGGGCGTCCACACGGTTTCAAGTTCAAAGCCGAAAATACGCGAGGAGGGCACGTTGATGGTGCGGCCCACGGCAGCAAAGGTGGGGTCCACCACAAAGCCCTGAATTTGCTGGTCGCGGTAATCATAATAGACGGCCGCGACATTCACGCGGAGGGTGTCCTCCAGCAAATCGTTCTTCGCGCCCACTTCAAACGCCCACCGGCGCTCGAAATTAAACGGCTCGGTTTGCGGCG
>JBCCDR010000461.1:0-2169 GCA_039030675.1 Pseudomonadota bacterium
GCGCAAAACAGCGATGAAACGCCTGAGCGCCGGACCGCAGATTCAGAGGGCGAAGACCGAGCCTTTGAGGTTGCCATTGATTTCGAGCGCTTTGGCAAAACCGTATTGTCCGGCCGTATCAGCAAAACCGCTTTGTTTGTGACGCTGGAGAGCCAAAAGGCCCTGCCAAGAGACTTGCGGCAAGAGCTCAATGCGGTTTTTGCCGGTCGCGGTGAGGCCTGCGGCCTGACCGGGGGATTGAACTTTAAGAGTGCGCGTTCTGCCGCGCATATTGGGTAAGGGCAGCTTCATCAGCAGCGTCTTGCTCCGCCTTGTCGCGCTTTGCAGCGTGTGACATGTCTGCTTTCTCCTGGGCGATTTGAACCGTCTTCAGCGCTTCAAACGCAGCGGAGATTTGCATCATTTTCGATGTAATTTTCGCTTCCACTTCGACCTTTTGTTGCGCCAAAGTGTTCTGCCACTCGCGCGCAGACTGCGCGAACATCGCATAGCTCGTCATGCCCTCAAGGCGCGTGAGGTAGATTTGTTCATCGACGAGCTGCTGGGAGAGTTCACGCTCTTTGGCTTCAATGGCATCGACTTCTTGGTAGAAAACCGCCAGCTCTCGGCGCAGACCGTCCAGCTCCATCTCGCGCAGTTTTTGCAGGGTTTTCAGCCCCTTGGTCATGCTTTGACGATCTCAGCCAAAGCGCCAAAGCCTTCTTCAAGACCTGTGCGCTCATCCTTGCGCTGGTTTAAGAAGGCTTCTAGCGCAGGATTAAGCGCGATGGCTTGGTCAACGCCGGGGTTGGTCCCGCGCCGATACGCGCCCAGGCGGATCATGTCTTCCATATCGCTGTAGGTCGACAGATGCTCCCGCGCGGCTCTGAGAATGGCTTGCTCCTCTTCGCCATGACAGCCTGGCATGGTCCGTGACACGGATTTAAGCACGTTGATTGCTGGATAGCGCCCGCGCTCGGCGATGGCGCGTTCCATCACAATATGGCCATCAAGAATACCGCGGACGGCATCGGCGACTGGCTCATTATGGTCGTCGCCCTCCACCAAGACAGTGAACAGCCCCGTAATGGCGCCGTCGCCCTGCCCTGGCCCAGCGCGCTCTAAAAGCCTTGGCAGTTCGCCAAACACAGTTGGTGTGTAGCCCTTCGTTGTGGGCGGCTCTCCGCCGGCCAGCCCAATTTCGCGCTGCGCCATGGCAAAACGGGTCACGCTATCCATGAGGCAGAGAACATGGCGCTGTTGATCCCGGAAATACTCAGACAAGGTGAGCGTGAGGTAAGCGGCTTGGCGGCGCATCAGCGCGCTTTCATCAGACGTGGCCACGACAACGATGGACCGCTTAAGCCCCTCTTCGCCCAAATCATCTTCAATGAATTCTTGAACCTCGCGGCCACGCTCACCCACCAGCCCAATCACGGCAACATCCGCCGCTGTATAGCGCGCTAGCATGGACAGCAGCACCGACTTGCCAACACCCGAGCCTGCAAAAATGCCCATCCGCTGGCCTTTGCAGCAGGTGGCAAAACTATTGAGCGCCCGAACGCCGAGGTCCACGCGCTCGCCCACACGTGAACGGGTATGCGCCGGGGGCGGTGTTGCTTTCAAGCGTCGGGGCATCGGGCCCTGCGGAAGCGGACCTTTCCCATCGATGGGCTCACCCAAAGCATTAATGACGCGTCCAAGCCAGGCTTCACTGGGAAGCACAAAGGGTTCATCGCCGCGCACATAGGCTTTGCAGCCAACGCCGATGCCCTCCAGACCGCCGAAACTCATGGCCAAGGCATCCTCGCCTTTAAAGCCAACGACTTCGCACTGCTGCATCGGGCCAGTGCGCGGCTCAATCTCTAAACGCGAGCCAATGGCAAGGGAGCGCTGCGCGCCGCAAATCTGCACAAGCAAGCCTTGGACTGCTGAGACACGGCCATAGCGCTTGTCCGTCGGCACATCGCTGATGGCGCGTTTGAGAACGTCAAATTGCATGAAGGAGGTGTCTCGCTGCCCTTGTTTATACGCTGCACTGTGGCGCGAGTGGCTTTAATGGACGGTAAACCATGTTTGTCAAAGACAAGGATGAGGCAAAAAATGACCGAGACTCCCTTGTCCCCAAGAGTAGAGCGTTCCGCCTCCGACGACCGCGAGCGAGTGCTGCGACCCCGCCGCGAGTCTGAC
>JBCCDR010000462.1:0-2168 GCA_039030675.1 Pseudomonadota bacterium
AGCTCAATTCCGCTCTTTTGACAGACGTGGAAGCCTCACCCATCAACTTTGTGAACTTCCGGTCCTTAGGTGAGACCAAGATGTTTACCCAGGAGCTGCGCGCGTCGGGTCAAACAGACAGGCTATCATGGACAGCAGGCCTCTATTTCCTCGACATCAAAGCCGATGTCACCAATGGTTTCCTTGCGCCGGCAAACAGCTTATTCTTGCCATTTGCAGGCTTTGCCGACTTTTTTGAGCCAGGCCTGGACCTTCTCAACAACTTTGAGTTTGACACGACATCATACTCCTTGTTTGGCCAAGTTGAATACCAGATCAGTGATCAATGGACTGTGCTGCTAGGAGGGCGGATTATTTATGAAGAGCAGGATTATTTCCTCGCTCAAGGCGGCTTTGCAAACGTGGATGACTTTGAAGCTGACACCGCAACGCTGCTGTTCCCAGCCCCCTCGACATTAGAGGACCTTGTCAACGCACCCAATTTTTCGCCGTTTGAAGACAACCGCGATAACACTTTGTGGGTGGGTAAAGTCCAAATCGAGTATCGCCCCAACGATGATACACTTTTGTTTGCCGGCATTAGCCGCGGTGCAAAAGGCGGCGCTTACAACGCACCACTGCTTGATGGATCTCCGCCGCTGGCAGCCGAACAAATTGGGTATGATCCTGAAAGTCTACTGTCGTATGAAGCGGGCTTGAAGAGCACGCTGCTGGACGGGCTGTTACAGGTCAATGCCTCCATCTTCTATTATGACTACAACGACTACCAGGAATTCACCTTTGTGAACGTCTCCGGCATTGTCAGCAACCAAGATGCGCGGACCTATGGCGGTGAAATCGATATCATCGCTAATCCGTACGAAGGTTTGTTTATTGGCATCGGCTATGGATACTTTGATAACAAAGTGAAAGACTTGCCAGTCGCACCGGCTGTCTTCGATCCAGAGGATGGGTCTTTGGTTGCGCCGGCGGTTCTGCGCGACGTGGAATCCACGTTCTCTCCGCAAAGCCAGTTCTCAGCGCGGGTCAATTATGATCTTCCCTTTGATGCTGCAGGCGGCGTGATCAACCTTGGCGCCGTCGTTTCAACGAACTCCAGCTACTTCCACAACTTGCGGAATTTCTCAGCGCACGAGATTGATGGCTTCACAATCGCCAACTTGCGCGCCACGTGGACCAACGAGGAGGCCGGGATTACTCTGGCCGCTTTTGTGAACAACGTGTTCGACAAGCGCTATGTGAATGTTGGTTTCGATCTTTCTGGACTGTGCGATTGTACCGAAGAATCCTATGGCGCGCCGCGCCAATGGGGCTTGGAAGCACGCTTTAACTTCTAAGCGTCCGGTCCACGAAAAACAAAAGCCCCGCGCTGGTGATACCGGCGCGGGGTTTTGCATTTTAGCAAAGGCGGTTAAGCGGCAGCCGCCATCAACTGCGCATTGCCGCCAGCTGCCGTTGTGTCGATGCAGACATGGCGTTCTAACAAGCAGCGCACAGCGATCCTCTCTTCCATGATCAGCGGTACGATGGGACCGTCCCGTTGAGCCAAGGCTTGGCGCTGACGGGCAGCAGTTTCCCTATCAGCCCAGCTCACGACGCCGTCAAATCCATTAAGGCTCGCCAAGGCGTCAGGCTCAAGCCCGCCGCCCAAAACAATGGGCACGCAGCCCGCCTCTTGCGCTTGCATCGCTTGTTGCTCAGCAGCGGCTTTGCCTGGGCCAAGACACAGCACACGTCCTCGGCCAAACAAGCGGAGCTGATTGGATTCGCCGGTTGGCCCAGGCATCTGCTGCGCACTGAGCATCTCGCCGCCATGGCGCGGTGCTTTGTCGATGACCGCTTGCGCTGCCTGTGTAGACAGGGCGCTCTCACCGGCCACATCGCTGCTGCCCAGCGGCTGGGCGCAGAACCGCGCGACATAGTGCGGGCCGCCTGCTTTTGGTCCGGTGCCAGAGAGCCCTTCTCCGCCAAAGGGCTGCGAGCCCACAACAGCGCCGATTTGGTTGCGGTTGACGTAGATGTTGCCGACCTTGAGAGCGCTGACGGCGTGTTCAATTCGCTGGTCAATGCGCGAGTGCAGGCCGCAGGTGAGCCCATAGCCGCGCGCATTGATGTCATCGAGCACTTTGGGCAGATCGCCCGATGCGTAGGTGGCAACATGCAAGACA
>JBCCDR010000463.1:0-2157 GCA_039030675.1 Pseudomonadota bacterium
CCCATGACGGTGTGCATCTCTTCGGTAATCACCAGCGTGGCTGCCCCCACATAGGCCTGCGCCTCCGCCGCGTAAGTAATGGTGGCCGCCTCATTCACTTCCGGTCCCAACGCATAAGCCTGCTCACGATAAAGACCAAAGCCGGGCCAGGAGGCCACATGGACTTGCTCATGCTGGCCAATGAGCAACTGTCTGTTGAGCGGCTGGAGATGCTCCCAGCAATTCAGCGCGCCCAGCTTGCCAACGGGCATGTCCAGCACCAGCATGTCAGACCCATCGCCATCGCCAAACACCGTGCGCTCGGCATGGGTGGGTTTGAGCTTGCGGCGAATGGTGTGCAGCGTTCCATCGGGGCCGATGATCGCTTGCGCAATATAGAGCGTGCCATGTTCGCGGTAGTTCATGCCAATCACGGCCGTGATGCCACCATCCCGGCACGCCCGCTGCAGTTGTTCCAGCTCTGGGCTCTCCAGCGTGATGGCATTGTCAAAGTAACGCCCAACAAACTGCATGCCCCACGCCGGCGGGCCAAGCCAAATCCAAAAGGGGTAGCCCGGCAAAAACGTCTCAGGAAAACCAATCAGCTTCGCGCCATTGTCTGCGGCTTCTTTGATGAGCGCGCAGGCTTTATCGGTGGAGGCTTTTAAATCTAAAAACACCGGCGCTGCTTGCACGGCAGCAGCCTTGTAGGTTGTCATCATTCCTTCTCTCCCCTCATATGAGTTGCGGCGGCGCGCCATCGTTTGTGCATTTAGAAAGCCGCTCTTCAAAGCGTAGGCCTGGCCGGCCGATAATCGTTTCTAAGTCTGCAATCACAGGCGCTTCTTTGCCAGCCTGCAGGGCGCGCAACAGGTCAAGCAAACGCCCGCGCGTAAACGCATCCATACTTTTATCGCCGCGCATGATGATACCAGCCAACCAAATGGGCGGCACGACATGCTTCAGCGGCTTGCCGGACCAGGCGCTGAGCGCCTGCGCCACATCTCCAAAGCTCAGCGATTGCGGCCCAGTCAATGTATATGTGCCCGCTGCCACGCCGCCTTGAAGCGCCGCCACCACGGCAGCCGCGATATCGCTTGCATCAATCAAGGCGACCTTGCCGGTTTTCACCGGCACAATCATGCGGCCCTTATCCCAGTCTGAAAAGAACAGCGCCAGCGATTGCATGAACATCGCCGGGCGATAAATCACAGCGTCCAGGCCACTCTCCAGCAGCATGTCATCGGCAGCGCGGTGCTCGATACCAAAGCTCTCCGGCGGATTTTGGCCGGCCAAATGGGCTGAGATTTTCACGATACGCTTGAGGCCAGACGCTTTGCCGGCAGCAATCATCGCGCTCATCATTTGCGGGATCTCTGGCACATCCGGCAAAATCGCGACCAGCTGATCTGCGCCAGCCAGCGCGTCCGTCAAGGCAGTCTCATCCGCCAAGGATGCAACAACTTGATCCAAGGCGCTGGAAAGCGCATCCGGCCTGATTACGCGCACAAGCGCTGTTACCTGCGCACCGGCGTCCAATAAGGCAGGTACGACGGCACTGCCCAGGCGCCCGGTGGCGCCTGTCATCACAACCTTTTGCCCAACAAGGTTCGCAGAATCGCTCATGCCGGGAGCGTAGCGCAAGGTGAATGACAAAAAAAGCTTTAAGCTTAAAGTTTTTCGGCGAAAGAGGCGATGGCTATGTCAGAGTTTGGGACAAAGCTGCCTTCGATGGTATTCTCCACAAAAGCAACTTGTGCCGACCTTCAGCAAGAAAGATTTGAAAGAAAGGTAAACGTATGGGGCAACCCACGGCCTTCGACGGCATGATGCGTGAAATCTGTGTAGAGATGGGCTTTTGCGGAAGCGTCGTTGATGAGCAACCACGCCATGTCACTGATTTTATTCCGAAAACTGGTCAGGTTTCAGCAGACCAATTCGTGCTTTGGGTGCTGAAGGCAGAAGGCATGTCGAATTTAGGCGTCTATAATGAACACTACGAGAGTTTGAAGGCTGTTTTTCTTAAACACATGAAGGGCGACACCGTTGACGCTCAAACACTCGCCTTTGGAAAATAGGATGAGATAGCAGCATGTGGCTCAATCCCAAGGGTCGTCATCTCTGTGCTTGTCACAGAGATCTATTCCCGAGCGGTTGAAATACGAAGATAGACTCAGG
>JBCCDR010000464.1:0-2141 GCA_039030675.1 Pseudomonadota bacterium
CCAAATGGGTAGAATGGCGCAGGGGTGAGTGAATCCAATCCTTCGGAGCAGAAGATGAAAAACAATTCAAACGCGTGGCTAGTCGTGACCGTGGCAGGAGTCATCATCGCGATGGTCTGCGGGTTCTATCTTGGGCAGTCGACTCAAAAGTCAGCAATGACAGAGCAAGCCGCTTTGCAGGCTCAGTTCGATGAAATGCAGCGGACGCTTCCGTTGCGTTTGGCTGCACGTCTCGCTTACATTTACCGTCCAGCCGCTTTCATATCGAAACCTGCCAAGTCTTTCTTTGATCCATCGAAACATCGTTTCAATTAATCAGCCCCATAGACTTCAGGCTCTCATGCCCGTGCTTGCCCACAATTACATGGTCATGCACAGCCACATTCAGCTTGCGACCGACATCGATAATTTCTCGCGTGATGGCGATGTCTTGGCGGCTGGGGGTGGGGTCGCCGGAGGGGTGGTTGTGGCACAGGATGATGGCGGTGGAGCCTAAATCCAGCGCGCGGCGCATGATTTCGCGCGGATAAATCGGCGCTTGGTTGATGGTGCCTTCGTTGATGATCTCGTCTGCGATCAGGACGTTCTTTTGGTCCAAGAACAGCACGCGGAAGACCTCGCGTTCGCGGTAGGCGGTGCTGGCTTTGAGGTAGTCCAGTACGGCCGTCCATCCACTCAGGACAGGGCGGTTGAGGACTTGGTCCCGGGTGATGCGCACGCTGGCGGCTTGCATGACCTTTAGGACGGCGACGCTGGTCTCGCCCATGCCTTTCACGCTTTGGAGTTGCTTGAGCTCTGCATTCATGACGCCGGCAAGCGTTTCGAATTTGGCAAGCAGCGCTTTGGCCAGGGGTTTGACGTCCCGGCGCGGTATGGCGATGGACAGGATGAGCTCTAACAGCTCGTAATCGGCCAGCGCGTTCTCCCCGCGATACAGCAATTTTTCGCGCAGCCGAGCGCGGTGACCAGCATTGGGGTTGTCTTGATCGGCCTTAGGCGGCGACGGCATAGGGCGGCGCGTGCCATCCATTGGGCGATTGGGTGAAGATTTCATAGCCATCGGCAGTGACCGCTATGGAATGTTCAAACTGCATAGAGAGGCTGCGGTCGCGCGTGACGGCAGTCCAGCCATCGTCCAGGACTTTGCAAGCGGCTTTGCCGGCATTGATCATGGGCTCGATGGTAAAGAACATACCCTCCGCCAGCGTCACGCCGGTGCCTGGGCGGCCATAGTGCACGACATTTGGCGCGTCATGGAATACCCGGCCAAGACCATGGCCGCAAAAGTCACGCACAACGGAATAGCGGTGGCCTTCGGCATGGCTTTGGATGGCATGGCCAATGTCGCCAAGGGTCGCGCCAGGACGCACGGCCTCAATGCCTTTCATCATGGCCTCATAGGTCACCTGCCCCAGCTTTTGTGCTTTCACTGGGACCTTTCCAGCGAAGAACATCCGGCTGGTGTCGCCGTGCCAGCCATCGAGAATAACGGTCACGTCGATATTCAAAGCATCGCCATCTTTCAGCTTCTTAGGGCTGGGAATGCCGTGGCAGACCACATGATTGATGGAGGTGCAGATGGATTTTGGAAAGCCGCGATAATTCAGCGGGGCGGGCACAGCGCCGTTCTCAACAATATAGTCGTGGCACAGCTGGTCTAAATAATCGGTGGTGACCCCGGGCTTGACAAAGGGTGTAATGAAATCAAGCGTTTGCGCGGCGAGGCGGCCGGCTTTGCGCATACCGTCAAAGGCTTCAGGCGTGTGCAGTTTGATATCGGCTTGTGTATCGCGGACGTAGCTGTCCATGATGGCGGGCTCACTTCTTATGGCGTTGTTAACTCTATAGGTAATGCCGTTGTGAGGTTAATACCAGCTAAAGTAATATTGCACGCATAGGCATAGGCCTCGACGCCATCCTTTATGGCCTGGCGCAGGCCCGCGCCATAATCGGGGTCGACGGCGTCATCGCTGTCAAAACGCACGCAGTCCATGCGCTGGACGCAGTAAATCATCACCGCGCGATGCCCGTCGCGGACCATCTGCGTCATTTCTTTCAAGTGTTTAAGGCCGCGCGCTGTGACGGCATCTGGGAAGGTGGCTTTATCCCCTTCCTTCATATGGACGTTCTTCACTTCCACA
>JBCCDR010000465.1:0-2129 GCA_039030675.1 Pseudomonadota bacterium
CATGAAAGGGGGAAGTGGTGGAACGACAGCGATTGACCGCGCTGGGGTTGGTGGCGATGGTGCTCGGTGCGAGCCTGTCGCCAACGACGCTCGCTGCCGTGGAAGGTCGCGATGGGCTGCCTCACAGCCATGCTTGCTCTAACAAGCCCGCAGAGCGCGCAGGCCCAAGACACATCTGGAGAGGCGGCAATGAAGTGGTCTGAAGAGATGGAAACAGTCGCGGCAGGCGTGCGCGGGGATGGGCGCGGCGCGCGCAACTCTGGCAAACCCTGGGCGACACGCTCGCCCGTGCTGGCCATGAACGGCATTGCGGCCACCAGCCAGCCCCTGGCCACGCAAATCGCCCTCGACATCCTCAAAGCCGGCGGCAACGCGGTGGATGCAGCCATCGCGGCCAATGCAGCGCTCGGCTTGATGGAGCCAACGGGCAATGGCATCGGCGGCGACTTGTTCGCCATCGTGTGGAACCCAAAAACCAAAAAACTCTACGGCCTAAACGCCAGCGGCAGAGCGCCGCTTGGACAGACGCTCGAGCAGCTGCTGGAAAGGCTAGATGGCAAACAAGAAATCTCAGAATATGGCAGCCTGCCGATCACGGTGCCTGGCGCCGTGGATGGCTGGTTTGAGCTGCACGGCCGCTTTGGCACGCTCGCTATGGCTGACGTCTTAGCGCCGGCCATTGGCTATGCCCGCCAAGGTTTCCCCGTCAGCCAGCTCATCGCGCGGTATCTGGGCGGCTCAAAGGGCAACTTTGAAGAGCGCTTTGCTGAAGGCTTGATTGAGGAAATCGACAACTACAAAGCCACCTATTTGATTGATGGCTGGGGCGTGAAGGAAGGCGATATCTTCAAAAACCCGGACCTGGCCAACACCTTAGAAACCATCGCCAAAGACGGCCGCGAGAGTTTCTACAAAGGCCAGCTTGCTGATGTGATGGACGCGTATTTCAAACGCATTGGCGGGCCGCTGCGCAAAGCTGATTTTGAAGCGCATACATCCACGTGGGTCGAGCCGGTCAGCATCAACTATCGCGGCTGGGACGTGTATGAGCTGCCGCCCAACGGACAAGGCATCGCCGCATTGCAGATGCTGACCATCCTCAAGCAGTTTGATCTTGCAGCCATGGGCCCCTTATCAGCCGATGCGCTACACCTGATGACGGAAGCAAAGAAACTCGCCTTCGCTGACCGCGCGCGTTATTACGCTGACCCGGATTTCTATGATCCCCCTGTCGCCAAACTCCTATCCGATGAATATGCCGCAGAGCGCGCCAAGCTCATCGACATGACCTCTGCGCAGGACAAGGTGGACCACGGCCCCAAAGAGCTGTTAGGCGGCGATACAATCTATCTCACAGTGGCCGATAGCAGCGGCATGATGGTCTCGCTCATCCAATCCAATTATGCAGGCATGGGTTCGGGCTTGGTGCCCGATGGCCTGGGCTTCATGTTTCAAGATCGCGGCGCGCAATTCGCGCTCGACCCGGCCCACCCGAATGTCTATGCGCCCGGCAAACGCCCATTTCACACAATCATCCCCGCCTTTGTCATGAAAGATGGCAAGCCGCTCATGAGCTTTGGCCTGATGGGCGGGGCCATGCAGCCGCAAGGCCATGCGCAAATCATCGTCAACATGCGCGACTTCGGCATGAACGTGCAGGAAGCCGGCGATTTGGCACGTTTCCACCACAGCGGCTCCACCGAGCCGACGGCCACGGGCAAGATGACCGATGGCGGCGTTTTAGAGCTGGAAGCAGGCGTGCAGCCCGGCGTCATCAAAGCACTTGAAGCACGCGGCCACACGGTGAGCATCACCAATGGCCCCTTTGGCGGCTATCAAGCCATCTACCGCGACCCAGACACCGGCGCCTATTGGGCGGCCTCTGAGATGCGAAAGGATGGCCAAGCGGCAGGATATTAATCGGCAAAAGGCCCCGGCCGGAACGGCTGGCTACTCAGCGTAGACAGAGATATCCATGTCGCACGCCTCGGAGCGCAATGGGAGCAAGGCTTGGTAAGCGTCAGACGTGTACCAAGCCTCCACAGCACCCATATCTGGAAACTCAAAAACGGCCGATATACCTGCGCCTGGGACCAGATTCCCAGCTGCGCTCGCGGTGCATTCTGAAC
>JBCCDR010000466.1:0-2124 GCA_039030675.1 Pseudomonadota bacterium
TTACTACGATACTTTTGATGTGCTTGGCGGCATGATTGAAGTCATGGAGCGCACGCCAGAGGTGGACGGTATTTTTGAGCTCATTCGCTCATCCAGTGTGGATTGGGACGGAAAAGATCCCATTCGCACGTTTTAAAATAACCCCGCAAAAGGAGCGCGCGTGATGGAACTCTATGAAGCGCAAGCCGCTGTCATTCAGCTTTATGGCCAGTATACCGATGCCTTGCACCGGCGCGATGCTGAGGATTGGGGGGCGACGTGGTGCAGCGATGCGGTATGGCAATTGCCCTTAGTGGATAAGCCAGGCGAACCGCTTCTGCTCGAAGGGCGCGAGGCCATTGTTGGCACCTGGAGCGCAGTGATGCAGGGCTTTCCTGTGGTGCAGCATGTCCCCTATGCGCCGGTCGTTAAGCTTGACGGCGAGACCATTACGGCGCGGTGGACAATCCTGGAGCATTTGGTGAGCGCAGAGGGCGAGGCGCACCAAGTGCTGGGCATCTATGATGACACGCACCGCGTTGAAGACGGTGCTCTGCGCTATGCAAAACGCGTCTTCAACGTCCTCAGCCGGCGTCCCATTGCGGCAGAGTTTGAAACGATGCCGCACCCTGGGAAGATGTAGGTCTAGATTTAGGTCTAAATTTAGGTCTCCGGCCTATTCCAGGACAGACGGCCAGTTGACTTCCGCTTTTGCGATAAAGCCGTCCTTATCCTTCTCCCAATCTGCTTGGACCTCTGCGTTATAGTTGAGGTAGAGCTTGCCATTGTGGACAGTCCACTGTTTGGGGTCAGCAGATGCTGTGTATCCTTGGCTGACCGCCCAGGCACAATATCCGCCGAACTGAGGGGCATAGGCTTCAGGGTTTTCTTTGAACGTCGCGAGATTTGCCTCAGAGGCGAAACGCCAGGTGGCGCCATTCCATTCTGTTTGGAAGGACTTTTTCCCCTTCGTCGGCTTACTGTCGGTAAAATAGGCGACAGGATCATAGCCGCTTACAGCAACATCTGAAAAGAACTTGGTGTAAACAGCGTCAGCGGCGAAAGCGGGCGCGGTCGGCACAGCAGCTGCGCCCAGCGCTATTGCGATGGCTGCCGCAGCTGTTCTTGTGGTCTTTAAGAAGGTCATGGTGGCTCTCCAAAACTGTGTTGGAGAGGGGATAGGCCGTTACCCTTGTTTTGGCCAATCACATCTCCTCACGAGATTGGCATCACCGGCTTTAGCTCTTTGCGATGCCTTTAAAAGCAGCCAAATCCTGCTCGACTTTATCGAGCTTGGAAGACAAGCGCTGGAGGTAGATGCTCACCTCAGTTTGCTGCTCCGCCGGCACTTGAGAGGCGTCGATCCGTTCCAATTTAGAAAGCTCTGCATTGACTGCCAGCCGCTCTTCTTTGAGGAATTTTGCCATGCAGTTTTGCCAGGCATTGCCTTGCTCGTGGAGCGTCGCAATTTCTTCGGCCGTCTCGCTGCCGGACAGCGTTGGCATCTCACCACATGTTGGGTTTGGAATGCCGCGCTTGAGAAACTCGATAATGTCTGGGTGCGGCCCGGCTGGGGCCGCCACTTCAATCAGCTCAACATCAAAAATAAGATCAGCATTGGGCGGGATAACGCCGCCAGCGCCTGCAGCGCCATAGCCAAGCTCGGAGGGGATGTAGAGCTTATAGCGCGCACCTTCCTGCATCAGTTGCAGGCCTTCCGTCCAGCCCCGGATCACGCCATTCAGCGGGAAGGAAATGGGCTCGCCCCGGTCGCGCGAGGAATCGAACTTGGTGCCGTCCGTCAATGTTCCAGTGTAATGCACGACCACCGTATCTGTGGCTGCGGGGCGCTTGCCGCTGCCTTCTGTGATGACTTCATAACGCAGGCCACTGGCGGTTTCTTGCACGGTCTTTCCTTCTGCAGCAGGGGGGTCGTCTTGGCTGCCGCAGGACACGGCAAGGCCAGCGCACAAAAAAGCCGCCACGAAAAGATGGCGGCTTTTTAGAAATGTTTGGATGCCGAAGCGGCGCATGGCTTAATGGCCGACGAGGCCATCACGCTCCATGCGTTTACGGTCTAGTTTGCGTGCCCGGCGGACGGCTGCGGCTTGTTCGCGTGCTTTTTTCTCAGACGGCTTTTCATAA
>JBCCDR010000467.1:0-2115 GCA_039030675.1 Pseudomonadota bacterium
CGCCATGGATGCATCAAATCTGCTCAAACCTGCCCTTGCGCGCGGAGAGCTGCATTGTATTGGCGCAACGACATTGAATGAATATCGCAAATATGTGGAAAAGGACGCGGCGTTAGAACGCCGCTTTCAGCCGGTTGTTGTGTCTGAGCCAACGGTTGAAGACACGATTTCTATTCTGCGCGGCCTGAAGGAAAAATACGAACTCCATCACGGTGTGCGCATTACCGACGGGGCTTTGGTCGCGTCCGCAAACCTTTCAAATCGCTACATCACAGACCGCTTTTTGCCCGACAAAGCGATTGATTTGATGGATGAGGCGTCCAGTCGTCTGCGCATGCAAGTGGACTCAAAGCCGGAAGAGATAGAGCGGCTTGACCGGCGCATTATCCAGCTGAAAATCGAACGCGAAGCGCTGAAGAAGGAAAGCGACGATGCCTCTAAAGACCGGCTTGAAAAGCTGGAAGAAGAGCTGGTTGGGCTCGAAGAAGAATCTGGCGTGCTTACCGCGCGCTGGGAGAGTGAGAAAAACAAACTGGCCTCTGAGCAAAAGGTCAAAGAAGAATTGGAAGCTGCACGAACTCAATTAGAGCAGGCCCAGCGAAGCGGCGATTTAGCCAAAGCGGGCGAGCTTGCCTATGGCCGCATTCCAGAGCTTGAACGCATGCTTGCGCAGGCCAAACCAGCGGAAGAAGATGCCATGGTGGCGGAAGAAGTGACCGACCAAGATATCGCAGCCGTTGTGTCTCGCTGGACCGGTATTCCAGTCGATAAGATGATGGAAGGTGAGCGCGACAAGTTGATGGCGATGGAAGCGGTCTTGGGCGGCCGTGTTATCGGTCAAAGCGAAGCGATTTCTGCAGTTTCAAAAGCGGTCAGGCGCGCCCGTGCGGGCTTGAAGGACCCCGGCCGCCCGCTTGGTTCCTTCTTGTTCCTAGGACCTACCGGCGTTGGCAAAACAGAGCTGACGAAATCGCTGGCACACTTTTTGTTTGATGATGATGCAGCGATGGTGCGCATCGACATGTCGGAGTTTATGGAAAAGCACGCTGTCGCCCGTCTCATTGGGGCGCCCCCAGGCTATGTGGGCTATGACGAAGGCGGTGTTTTGACAGAAGCCGTGCGCCGGCGCCCCTATCAAGTTGTGCTCTTTGACGAAGTGGAAAAGGCGCACCGCGATGTCTTCAATGTCTTGCTCCAAGTGCTCGACGATGGCCGTTTAACGGATGGGCAGGGTAGGACGGTCGATTTCTCCAATACCCTAATTATTCTGACAAGCAATCTTGGCTCTGAACTCATTGCAGCAATGCCCGATGGGCAAGATGTTGAGAGTGTTCGCGATGGCGTCATGGACGTCGTGCGCGGTGCTTTCCGGCCAGAGTTTTTGAACCGGCTGGATGAAACCATTTTGTTCCACCGTCTAAGCCTGGAGCACATGAGCGGGATCGTCGATATCCAGGTCGCGCACGTGGAGCGCTTACTTGCGGACCGGAAAATTACGTTGGAGCTGGATGACACAGCCTGTGCCTGGATTGCGAAGGTCGGCTATGATCCTGTTTATGGCGCGCGCCCGCTCAAACGGGCCGTGCAGCGATATTTGCAGGACCCGCTCGCAGATATGATCCTTTCAGGCCAGTTGCCCGACGGCGCCCATGTGCAGGCAACAGATGGGGATGGGGGACTTACACTCCAGGTCCAAGACGGGCAGAGCGCGGCTGCTTAGGCTTCGCTTACTAGTCTATTGACCTGCGGCCGGCGCAATAGTGCTCGCGCTGGCTGCTTGTGCGCTCAGATGCGTATCCAGCATGGCGTCCGTTGCTGTCTTGTGCTGGCGAAAGGCGGCGAGTGCAGCCCCGCTCAAGACCTCGCCAGTCGGTAAGTCCAGCCGCATCGGGTTTACGCGTTTGGCGCCCTTGTAAACTTCATAGTGGAGGTGCGCCCCTGTGACCCGGCCAGTCGCGCCCACATAGCCAATCACTTGGCCTTGGCGGACACGTTTGCCTGCCTTCATATTTTTGGCAAACCGGCTGAGGTGTGCATAGGCTGTTTTATAGCCGCGCGGGTGTTTGATGCGAACGTAGTTGCCATAGCTGCCATAGCGGTTGGCGCGCTCTATAA
>JBCCDR010000468.1:0-2108 GCA_039030675.1 Pseudomonadota bacterium
CAAAGTCATCGGCACCAACCACACTCTGCCCACCAAAAAGGCGGCGCGCTACACGGGCGGTTTGTGGGTCGGCAAGTTCCTCAAGACCTGCACCTACCAGAAAGTCCTCACCGATGAGGCGACCACGCTGGTGGGCAGCTATTGCTCGCGCCTCTGCGCAATGGAAGGCTTTGCTGGCCATGGCGAGCAAGCCAATGTCCGCGTGCGCCGCTATGGCGGGCTCAACGTGCCTTATGCAGGAACCGCAGAGCCGCTGGAGCGCGAAAACGCCTAAGCGGCTTCAGGCACCGCCCCATCCTCTGGTGCCGGTGCCTCCTGAGCGGCCATCTTCGCGTCAATGACTTTGAGCAGATAGGTTTGGAACGCCTCCCTCTCGCGAGCACTCTCGGCAAAGGACATGCGCACGCTCTTGCCATCGGCTTCGACGACGGTGCCTTCTAGGCTAAAGCTTTCACCCTCGAGCGTTAGGCTCACGCTTTGCCCATCCTTGATGACCTCAAAGGCGGCAGGTTCATCCGCCATCACGCGGGCACCGCCGCGGGAGATGTCCACGCAGGTGCACGCGCTGGCCTTTCCGTTGGCAGCCATAAGCTTGGCAGGCGCGCCGATATCGTAACGCGGATGGGCCCGGCGGTCGACCTCTGGCAGCAAAGTGCGCAGCATGCGCACCAGGCGCTCGCGCGTGTCGCCTGTGGTCATGGAAAGACCGTCGGAAATGCTTTGGACGAAGGCAGCCAGGCCAATGGCATCAACACTCTTCATCTCCACTGACGACAAGCGTTCGGCCACATCCGATACGGCCGTGCGGGCATTGTCGACGCTGTGGCCGATATCATTGACCGCCTGCATTTGCGTTTCAATGGACTCGTTAATCAGCGCCGCGCTTTCATCAATGGAGCCAACCTGGCTGGCCACATCCTCCATGGCATTGGCCGCGCTGAGCACCTCGCTTTGCATGGTTACGATTTGCTCATTGATGCGCTCAGTCAGGGTTGCGGTTTGACGCGACAGCCCTTTGACTTCCGCAGCCACAACAGCAAAGCCCTTGCCAGCTTCCCCCGCCCGCGCTGCTTCAATGGTGGCATTAAGGGCAAGCAAATTGGTTTGCGAGGCAATGGCATTGATCTCATCCACCACATCGCTGATCTCAGATGTGGCCGCCTGTAGCGCGGCCACCACGCTGCGGCTGTTGTTAGCGGATTGCACTGCATGGTTTGTGAGTTCCGCTGTGCGGCGGCATTGATCCAAAATCGTTTCAATGGCGCTGCGCATGGCCGTCGTGGCATCCACAACGATGTCGGTGTTTTCCTGGGCTGTTTGCGCCTGCTGCGTCGATAGCGTGGCTTCTTCATTCACGCCTTCCGCGGATTGATTGAGCTGGTCAGCCGCTTCGCTGAGGTTGACCGCTTCATTGCCAAGCAATCGCAGGTTTGAGCTCAGCTCTGCCTCCAGCACGTCGGCCATAGTGCTGAGCGCATCTTTGAGCGTTTTGAGCTCTGCGCTTTGGGCGTCAACATCTTGATCATTGGCCTGCGACGCCGCCTTTTGCGCGCGCGTCTCCTCAAGCTGGGCCAGCACATCCGCCATTTGATCGCGCTCGGCGACAAGCGCCGCCGCATGCGAGGCTTGCAGGGTTTCAAGACCTTGCCTGATCGGCTCCAAAGCGGGGCTGAGAAGGGAGGCATCGAGCCCTTCAAAATCTTGATCTGACGCCGATGCAATTGCCGCCCCCACATCTTTAAGGGCACTGGGCGAGACATAACCGAAAAGAGCGCGTTTTACACGGGCCATAGCAGAACCTTTCCTACACAATCAGGCTTCAATGCCTGACAATATCCCGCAAAAAGTGCTGTTGTGATAATTTTCTCTTTTTTTTACACTTATAAGTTGTTTTTTAGAGAGCGTCTTTGGCAAGCGCCAGCGCGGTTGCAACATTCTCGGTTTTGCGTGTCCAGGCGGCGAGAGCTTGTTCTGCATCGTGCAGGCTTTGCACAAAGGCTGGTGAGGCTTGCGCATGCTCTGGCGCTGCCATGGCCGCGGCCGCCAGACCGGAGAGCTCCTGGTCAATCCCATCCATCGCTGCGAGCGTTGCACTCAAGCGTTGGGCC
>JBCCDR010000469.1:0-2084 GCA_039030675.1 Pseudomonadota bacterium
CAATGATGATGAGCATCACGCTGCTGGTCTTGGTTTCTATGCGTTCTGCGCGGGCTGAAAAGCCAGTGATGTCCACAAAATCGTGGGAATCCCCATCAGCCATGGTTGGCAAAGTCCTAAGAATTAATCCTAAGGGAGTTTTAACGCTTCAAGGGCTAACAAAGCGTTGAGATGAGCGTTTTGTGGCGGTGAATGACACACGTGGACCAACCTTTAGATCAAAATCAGGATGCGGAGGCTTTGCCAGCCTGGCACCTCAGCGTCGTTGAGTGTTTGCAACATGTCTGCGCCCATGCCCAAGTGGAGGCATCGCCTCAGCGGCTGATTGCTGGTCTGCCATTGGTGAAGGGCGACTTGCCTGCCAGCGCGGCTGGTATTGCGCTGTCGCGTGTCGGTCTGGAAGCCCGGCCCCAGTCCAGGTCGCCCCAGCGGCTGCGCGAACAAGATGTGCCCTGCCTTGTCCCCCTAAAGAACGGACGGGCAGCTTTAGTCAACAGCATCGACGGCGACATCCTAAAGCTTAAAACGGCGGAGGGCAGCGAGCGTTGTGACCGCAAAACGCTTGCGCAAGAAGCCGAAGGCCAAGCACTGAGCTTCCACATAAAGGCCGAGAGCGCGGAAGAGGGCCCATTGAGCGGTAAGCCAGAAAAAGCCCAATCCCCTTGGAAAGCGTTATTTTCTGCCTTCTTCCAACGCAAGTCCTTGTGGGGTCAGCTTATTATTGCTGGCGTGATCATCAATCTGATGGCGCTGGTTTTGCCGCTCTTTTTGATGGCGGTTTACGACCGTGTTGTTCCCAATTTAGCCATGGAAACACTCTGGGCGCTTGGCTTTGGCGTGCTGATTGCCATTGGCTTTGAATTTGCGCTGAAGCTCATTCGCCAATCGCTGGTTGAAGCGGTGGCGCTGCGGATTTCAACCCAGCTGCAACATACTGCGGCTGACCGCATCTTGCGGGCCCAGCCAAGCGCTGCGCCGCGCCAGGCCGGGGCTGCTCTCTCTGGTTTGAAAGAGACGGATAATGTGACCAACATTATTCCCTCAGCCGTCTTGGCGGCCTGTGTCGATATTCCCTTCTTTTTTCTGGTGATCATTTTGATCTCTTCCATCGCCGGCATTGTCGCGGTTGCGCCGTTGCTGGGCGCGGTGGCTTTGTTTGCTGTCGGTTTCTGGGCCAATGCAGGGCTCATGGGGGCTGCAAAGGCAGGGGTGAAATATCAAGATGCCAAACAAAACCTGCTGCATGACATGCTCGAAGGCCTCAGCCATATCAAAGTCTCCCTTGCTGAAGGCCAGTTCCTGCGCCATTGGAATGTGATCGGTGATGAGGCCGCCATAGCCTCAAAGCGCGCGCGGTTTTGGGGCAGTTTTCCAAGCCATGCATCACCCTTGATCATGCAGCTTGTGACCATCGCTGTTATCGTTTTGGGCGTTTTGCAGCTTAAAGAGGGCGTCATGAGCGTGGGCGCGATGGTAGCTTGTACGCTTTTGTCGAACAGGGCCATGGTGCCGATTTCGACGGTCAACAGCCTCGCAAGCCGGGCGCTGCAATCCATGGCTTCCTTTCGCTCCGTCTTCGCGCTGCTTCAATTGCCGCAAGAACGCGCCTTTTCCGCCGCTGGTGTGGGCGCAAGCCGCATGCGCGGGCAGGTGACGGCCTCCGGCGTGAATATGGCCTATGCGAAGACCGAGCAGCCCGTCCTAACCGATGTTAATCTGAAAATTGAGCCAGGCGAGCACATTGCCATTGTTGGTCCAAGCGGGGCCGGCAAGACCAGTTTGCTAACCCTGCTTGCTGGCCTGGTGCCGCCTGCTGAGGGCGAGCTGTTTGTGGATGGCTTTCATATCGGTCAATACGGCGCCAATGATTACCGCAGGCATCTGGGCTATGCGCCGCAGGATGCGCGGATTTTTAACCTTACACTCAAAGACAATATTCTCCTAGGCGTGCAGAGTGTGCCGTCGCAGGCCCTGGTGACGGCGCTGAATGTATCGGGTCTCTCGCCCTTTGTGGCGCAGCACAAAGAGGGCCTTGCCATGAAAGTCGGGCCCAACGGCGAGCGTCTGTCAGGCGGGCAGCGCCA
>JBCCDR010000470.1:0-2064 GCA_039030675.1 Pseudomonadota bacterium
AAATAGAAAATGATTTTTCAGGAAAAATACTTGTGGCGATGTTCGCTTCCGCTACTATAAAGTGTTTAAACGCAACCTCAGCAATAATGTCCCTAAAATCGCATAACGCCGTCAAATCACGGCCGTCGCGCAAGTCTTGCTGCCCAAGACCTGGCCAATCGCCTCGAATACCAGCATTTTTAATGGCACCGCCTGCCAGAATAGCTGTTGTGGCAGTGCCATGGTCAGTACCCCGACTGCCGTTGATGTGAGCCGTTCGGCCGAACTCGGAAACGACTAGAACCAGCGTGTCTTTCCAGGTTTCGCGCAAGCCTTCTTTTGTCGCTGCGAGGAAGCTATCGACGCCAGCCAGGCTTGCATTAAGCGCACCCAAATGATCATTGTGGGTGTCAAATCCGCCCATGCCTGCATACGCAATGCGGGGGCCGAAGCTGTCAGACAGCATTTTACCGATTAGCAGTCCTGCTTGGCGAGTGCGCGCCGGCGAGTAAGAGTAGCCCACGGCAGCCCGCAGCTGAGCTGGATTGGTGCGTGCTTTCATTTGCTCGACGATCTGCATTTCTTCCCATACGGATTCTAGCATCGGGTCTGTTCTAAACTGTGCCTCCAGGGTTTTGGCATAGCGCCGCATGTCAACGCCGCGTGTCGGCGCGAGCGAAACGGCTTCGGTTTGTCCGCGCAGCATTAATGGCAGCTGCGGCTGTAGCGCGATAGGCGGCAGGTGGGCAGGGACATGAGCGGCAAGGCGGTTGAGCCAGCCGCTTGCTAAGGCATGAGGCCGCGGGCCGCCGGTTTCGAGCAAATTGCCTGCTTGGAAATGTGACCGGCTTTTATCGTGCGTCGCTGCGGCGGGGATAAGAGCTGCCTCGCCTGCATCGAGCATGGCTTTGAGCGTATTAAGCGCCGGGTGAAGGGCGAACAATCCATCCACTTTATGGGCTTGGTCTAGGTTGGGGAGATCCCCTTTGCGCAGAGCTTCAAGCCGCGGTTCGCCATAGGGAATAAGCGCGCTGATTCCGTCTAGACCGCCATAAAGCCGCAAGACGATGAAGCGCTTTTCACTGGCGAGCCCAGTTGCTTGGCTTTCTAAAGCGGCCTTCGCTGTCCTTGGAACGCCGACGCTGAGGCCAAGCGCCATGGCTTGAAGGAGCGCGGCGCGGCGCGATAGACGAAACTGTGTCATTTGATGGCCTTAGTCCTTTCGCCCATCACCGATACAAAAACTCTGGCGACATGAAGTATAACATCAAATCATCTGCCTCTTTAGAGGAAAAAGACGTCGGCCTGGTTGCCTCAGTAAACACCAAGTCCAGACCAAAGGTGCGTTTGGCTGGCGGGCGATTTTGCCCCGCCGCTGCAAACATATGATTGGTAAACGTGTACGCAAAGTTAATGCGCCGCACCATATTGTCCGCCGTCGCCCAATCTTCCGCCACATCCGGCCAACCTGCAGGAGAGCCCGGCTGCCATAGCGGTTGCCCCAATTGTTCGCACATCTCAATAGTTGAAAAGTTCGGTCCCAACTGGGCTCCGACATAGCGAAACATGCTAATTGCCCATTCCCACGGGGTCTTGAACTTCCGGATGTCCGGTGCCCATGTTTCCTCCATCTCTAGAAGGGTTTCATAAAGCGACTTCAGGTTGCCGCGCGTGCTCAAAAAAACCGTCTTGAGCTTAGAAACCGCAGACGGCGGCGGGGCATCTGAAATGAAATGCACAGCCAGCTTACGCGCGATATGGCCAGCGGTTTCAGAATGATTGGCAAGCCATTTGATGATATTTTTCCCCTGCACTTCTTGGCCTGGAGGAAAGCGGCGGGTCATAATCGTCCGAGTGCCAGGCTCATGAAAAGCGGTATGGAACTTCGCAGCGCCCGGTGGTTCTGCCTTAGGCCAAGGGTTTAGGCCCGCGACACGCCAGCCGGTCAGCGCTTTTGCGAACTCTATGATGTCGGCCTGTGAATACCCACCATCAATACTCAGCGTGTGCAGTTCTAGGATTTCGCGTGCAAGATTTTCATTAATGCCAGCACGCTTATTGGATTTGCCTTGGCGACTATTGGGG
>JBCCDR010000471.1:0-2030 GCA_039030675.1 Pseudomonadota bacterium
ATATCATCTCCCTGGCTCGATTGAGTGGAAAGTGCGTAACCTCACCGGGAAGCGCGGTCGGCCCAAAAAAGATGCCCCGCCTCCCGAGCAGCGGTTTCGCCTCTATGCCCAATCGATCACCAATGTTGCTGGCGGGAGCGGGCAAGATTTACCGCTATTACACGCCCGTCCCCGAGAGTGCCAAGGAGGCGGTCTGCGTGACAGTGCCTGCGCCTGGCAGCTATGCGCTGCTGGTCATCCACGATATGAACGGCAATTCAAAGCCTGACTTCTTGTCTGATGGGTTTGGGTTGTCGACAAATCCCAAATTGGCCTTGCGCAAACCCAAGCTGTCAGAAGCTCTTTTCACTGTGGAAGAGGGCGAAACCGTCTTGGAAATTGATATGCAATATGTCACAGGCAATAAGAAGAAGCGTTGCCGCGGCCGACGGTGCTAGAGTTGCCTGAGTGTTTGCGGCCGCGTGTGCAACAGACATGCGGCTGCGTTTGGACCTGGCACTTTGACCTACCAATAGGAAACTCTCAAAACGCTGACGCCGCAAAATCATGTGTCGATTGTGTCCGCAGGGCTGCCGGGTGATGCCGCTGCTGACCTAGAGGCGCTGGCGCGGTCAACGCCTGGCACTGTTGTTGTCAAGGCCGGCAAACAATCTGACATTCCAGACGCGCTGTTCATGGCGCTGCGCACGGCGCCTCAAGTTCTCGCGCTGGCTGGAACCAGTGGTTTAATGGGCGAGACGCTCGGCGGCCTCCTCGCGCTGCAGGAAGACGGTATTCCCTTACCAGCCATTGCGCTCCTTGATTGTAGCGGCGCGGCGGCAAGCGCAAATGCTTTGGGCCTGAAAGGCGACGTGGGAAGCCAGCTGGCCCGCATTCGCGCCCACATCCAAGACGGCACAGTGCGTGACGTCATCACGCCAACGCCGCTTTTACGCTTAGCGCAGGGGCCGCAGCAAATCTGCCTTGGTTTGATTTTCGCGACGGGGTGCTATGCCCAAGGTCTTGGTGACGGCTTTGAGAAGCTCTACCAGTCCAGTGCGCTCATGAAGATGCACATGTTTGCAGGCAAGGCGCCGCCGCAGGACCAAGATGATTTAGCGCGCATAGCGCCGGACAAGGCGGGCAGTTTGTCGACGTACGTCTCTGGCATGCTGCTTAGTTCATTGCCGCTTCCACTGCTCTCGCGCACGCGCACAAGGCGGGAGAAACCCATTCGCTATTTGGCGATTGAACGCAGCCGCAAGGCCCGCATGGCCGCGCTGCGCGCGTTTGGTGGGCAGCTTGATCGTGCGCAGCCCTTTTACGGCGTTCACCTAGGCAGCGCCGGCTCCCTCTCCATGCGTGTGCCAGGGCCGCACCGGATGGATATGACGGAGCTTACTTTGGAAGCGAGTTTTAGTATTACGCCGACGCAGCCAATGCCGCTGATTGACCTGGCAACCGCCACTTAACCAGCTGCGTTACTCCGCAGCTTCCACTGCGGGCAGGGCAAGCCCCACATCCACAGCAGCCTCTTCGAAAGTCTTGAGGATTTGGGCCACCTGGGCATCCGTATGGCTCGCGCAGAGCGATAGGCGCAGGAGGAACGTCCCTATGGGCGTTGCCGGCGGGCGGGCCATGTTTACATAGACACCGCGCAAAAGCAGAGCGTTCCACATTTTTACCGTGGTCTCTTGATCCTCCAAGATCACCGCAAGGATGGCGCTTTCCGCTTCTGGCGTCGCAAGCGTAAAGCCGATGGAGCGCAGGCCCGCATGCAGCCGCTTTGAATTCTCCCACAGATGCGCGCGCCGATTGCCAGAGTGCATCAGCAGGCGAATGGACTTCTCTGCAGAGGCAACCACTGAAGGCGGCAGAGAGGCTGTAAACATATAGGGGCGGCATACCAGGCGCAGCACTTCAAACTTAGGATGGTTGGAAATGGCAAAGCCGCCAACCGTGCCAACGCTTTTTGAGAATGTGCCGATGATGAAATCAACGTCGTCTTCCAGGCCTTCGGCCTCGGTGACGCCGCGCCCGTTGGGCCCGAT
>JBCCDR010000472.1:0-2022 GCA_039030675.1 Pseudomonadota bacterium
AGTTGCAAAGAAGTTCTGTTACACAAGGAGAATGATTATGCGTGATACTCTACCCGGCCGTGTAGGTCGCATCGTATCGGGCGGCGTGAACGCCCTGGTCGACGCGCTTGAAGGCGCCATGCCCGAAGCTGTGATGCAAGAGAGCATGCGCGAAGTCGACGATGTGATTGCCGACGTGCGCGCCGAGCTTGGCAAGGTCATTGCCGAGCGGCATTTGGCTAACAAGCAGCTGATTGAAAAATCCAGCCGCCACAGCGAATTGACCGACCAAATCGGCATTGCGCTCAAAGAAGGCCGCGAAGAGCTGGCTCAATCAGCCATTGAGAAGCAGCTGGATATCGAAGCCCAGACACCCGTTCTTGAAGCCACCATTGGAGACCTGACCAGCACCGAGAAGGAGCTGGAAGGCTATATCGAGGCCCTCAAGGCAAAACGGCGCGAAATGGACGCGGAGTTCCAAGCGCTCTTAAAGGCGAAAGCCTCCCAACCCAGCGCGGACGGCAGCTCAGCGGCATCAACCGGCAGCAGCGCCGACATGCGCGCACAAAAGGCCACCAGCGCCTTTGACCGGATGCTTGCAAAGAACGGCGGCCTTGGTGTTGGCGGCGTTGATGGCAAGCATGAAGCCAATCTGGCTGAGCTTGAACAGCTCTCTCGCGAAAACCGGGTGAAAGAGCGCCTTGCGCAATTCAAGTCGCGCAATGAAGAAGGTGCCAGCTAAGCGTGCTGACCCTTTTCTTTGCGCCGGAGAATGTTGCCTTTACCGCGGCCTTAGCGCTCATGGTGGTCATTGGGCTGGTTGAAGCCCTTGGCCTGGGCGCGGGCCTTGCCGCAGATGTCGATGTGGGCGCTGAAGTCGATATAGATGCTGACACCAGCGCTGCAGGCTCTGTCCTGCAATGGCTGAATGTCGGGCGCCTTCCCTTCCTGGCCTTTCTTGTCGTCGCACTCACAAGCTTTGGGCTTATTGGCCTCATCGGCCAGCGCGCCCTGCTCGGCATCAGCGGCTACATGTTGCCAGCGCTTATTGCGGTACCCGCCGCCTTTGTTGCGGCGCTGCCTGTGACGCGCGTGCTGAGCGCTGGCCTGGCAAGGATTTTACCGCGCGATGAGACCACGGCCGTGGGCCTCGACACACTTATCGGCCGCATGGCCACAATCGTGCTGGGCAGCGCCACTCAAGGCAATGCCGCCCAGGCAAAGGTGCGCGATCAACATGGCCAAACCCACTATTTGATGGTCGAGCCAGACAGGCCGGAGGTGACATTCAGTGAGAATGAAACCGTGCTGCTGGTGCGCCGCAGCGGCTCGACATTCTTTGCCATCCGCTCGGATAGCGATGCGCTTTCAGTGGGCTAGGCCACACTTTTTTAAACAGGAGTAAACATATGAACGTCGGATCTGGATTTCTGGATATCATTATTCTTGCCGCTATTGGCATCGTCAGCCTCATTGTCCTGGCTGTCATCATTGCGCGGCTTTATCGCCGGGCCTCAAAAGAAGTCTCCTTCGTGCGGACAGGCTTTGGCGGCGAGAAGGTCGTGATGAATGGCGGCGCGCTCGTCTTGCCCGTCCTGCATGAGCTGATCCCCGTCAACATGAATACCTTGCGTCTTGCAGTAGAGCGCAAGAATGACCAAGCGCTCATCACCCGCGATAGAATGCGTGTGGATGTGCTTGCCGAGTTTTACGTGCGCGTACAGCCAAGCTCTGATGCGATCTCCGCAGCCGCACAAACGCTAGGCTTGCGGACCATGCAGCCCCAAGAGCTCAAAAGCCTGATCGAAGGCAAGTTCGTGGACGCGCTGCGCTCCGTGGCTGCCGAACTCTCCATGACCGAGCTGCACGAGAAGCGCACAGACTTCGTCCAACGCGTCCAGCAAGTCGTCAGCGAAGATCTTTTGAAGAATGGCCTTGAGCTGGAATCCGTCTCGCTGACGGGCTTGCCCATCGCCGCCATTGATCACCAGCAGATCAATCCCGCGCTCAGCAAACCGAGCGAGCGCTTCCGGCAATTCAGAC
>JBCCDR010000473.1:0-2022 GCA_039030675.1 Pseudomonadota bacterium
CCCCCTTGGCTGTCACGAAAGCGGCTGTCCTCTATGTTTTGCGCTGCTTGGTTGATGAGCCCATCCCGCTCAATGCAGGCTGCCTCGCGCCTATTGACTTGATCGCCCCACTCGGCTCGCTGGTCAATCCAATCGCGCCTGCTGCCGTCGTGGCCGGCAATGTGGAAACCAGCCAAGCGATCGTCAACGCGCTGTTCTTAGCGCTCGGCACGCGGGCTGCAAGCCAGGGCACCATGAACAATGTGATTTTCGGGAATGACAGTGTGCAATATTATGAGACTTTGGGCGGTGGAACTGGGGCCGGTCCTGGCTTCCATGGCGCCAGCGCAATCCATAGTGACATGACCAACTCCCGCCTCACCGACCCCGAAGTATTTGAACAACGCCTGCCTGCGCGTATCACTGACATGCGCATCCGACCTGGCAGCGGCGGCAAGGGAGAATATGGCGGCGGCGATGGCTTAGTGCGCGCTTTTCAGTTTCTGGAAGACGTGGATGTGTCGCTGCTGTCCAGCAATCGCAGCGAAACACCGGCAGGTCTTGCGGGCGGGGGTGACGGCGCTAGCGGACGCAATCTGCTTCGTAGGCAGGGCCAAACACGCGCGCTGCCTGGCAGCGCTGACTTTCAGGCCCGCGCGGGCGATACACTTGAAATTCAAACGCCTGGCGGCGGCGGATTTGGGCCGCCAATCGCGACTGATTGAGGATAAGGGCCGCCCCGATCATGAGCAGCTTAACAAGCACCATCACACAAGCCGCATTACCGCTGCCAAGGCAGCCGGACCTGTCTCGCATTCCCGGCGATGAAGGCGCCCCTCTTGTCGGGCATACGTTCAAGCAGCTGCGCGACCCCATCGCTTTTGCCGAACAGATGCATGCCAAATACGGCCCGGTGTTTCGCCTGCGCGCCTTCGGCCGGACCCAGCTGAGCTTGCTTGGACCGGACGCGAATGAGCTGGTCTTGCTGAACCAGAACAAAGTCTTCTCATCTGATTTAGGCTGGAGCCCGACGTTATCACGGTTATTCCCCAACGGCCTCATGCTGCTCGATTTTGAAGTCCACCGCGCGCACAGGCGGCTGATGGCGTTTGCCTTCAAGCCAAACGTCATGCAGGGGTATGTCGCCGGGCTCAACGAAGGCATCGCTGCGCGCGTGGCACAGTGGGGCAAGACGGGACGCTTCAAATTCTATCCAGCGATCAAACAGCTGAGCCTGGAACTCGCGGCAGCCCCCTTTCTTGGCATTGCTTGGGGCGCCGACGCGCAAAAGATCAATACCGCCTTTGCAGCTATGGTGCAGGCCAGCATCGCGCCCGTTAGGCGGCCCCTGCCCTTTACGCAGATGCGTAAGGGCGTCAAAGGCAGAGAGACGCTATCTGCCTTCTTCAGCCAAGAAATCCCCAAACGGCGGAGCACATCAGGTGAGGATATGCTCAGCATCTTGTGCAATGCTGTTGGCGACGATGGGAAAAGATACACTGATCAAGAAATCACCGACCATATGACCTTCTTGATGATGGCCGCCCACGACACCATAACCTCGTCCGCCACCTCCCTTGCGCACGAGCTGGGCAGACACCCTAGATGGCAAAAAGTGCTGCGCGCTGAAATCGCAGAGGCTGGTCTGAGCGAAGGCCCTGTCTCCTACGACACTTTGCCGGGGCTAACGCAAATAGAAATGGCCTTTAAAGAAGCGCTGCGTCTTCACCCGCCCGTACCAGCCCTGCCGCGGCGCACGATCGCGGATATACACTTCAGCGGCTTTGATATTCCCGCAGGCACTTTCGTCGGCATCAATCCCCTCTTTACGCACCGTATGGAAGACCACTGGCCGGATCCACTGCGCTTTGACCCGACGCGTTTTACGCCCGAAAACGTGGCCAAGCGGCACAAATATGCCTGGGTCCCCTTTGGCGGCGGCGCGCATATGTGCCTTGGCCTCCATTTCGCGCACATGCAGGCCAAATTGCTCTTCACACACTTGCTGCGTGCGTATGAGATTGTCCTGCCCGAGGGCTATAG
>JBCCDR010000474.1:0-2008 GCA_039030675.1 Pseudomonadota bacterium
CCCCTCCGCGCGCCGGGAGAGCTTGCGGATCACCTCGCTATCCATCTGGATTTTTTCCACCGGCAGCGTGTCAATTTTTGCGGGGTTTATTTTGCGCCCTGTCGCCTCAGTAATGCGCAGGTTGGAGGGAATGGCCGTGGTGCGCTGGCCGTCAATGAAGTCGACAAGGATGTGGCTATCCTGAACCGGTTGCGGCGCGCTTAAATCGATTGTCTTGATGTTGCGCTGCGCGTCCGTCCACGCCGTTGACATGAGCGGCGCGCTGGCCGCCAGCAGCCCGTTTGTCTGCGGCAAAGCGCGGTAGTTGGTGCGCACGACAGCAAGCGGCGTGACCAAGTCGCCAAAGGTGACAGCATTGGCTTTCAGCAAAACGTCAGAGTCCGGGAAGGTATAGGTCGAAAAATCGACCGTAAGCGCGTGCGGCACGGCTTCCGACGACAGCACTGGTTTGGACGTCAGGCCGTTTTGCTGGCTGTATTCAACGATATGGGGCGAGAGAAACACCGTGTCCGGCGGCAAGCGCTTTTTCAGTGCCTTGTAAATGGAGACCGCGAAATAATGGTTCTTCAGCATGAAGGCCGTGGAGAGCTGTTCTGCATTGGGCAGAAACTTGCCATCGCCTGGTGCTTTGTCGCCAATGGTGCGCTCGCCGTAGAGCTCAAAGAAGGGAGACTTGGCGTTGTCATCAATGAAGGCTGGATAGCGGATAATGACCAAGCCATCGCCGGGCCCAAGCGCGGCGGCATCAAAGGTTTCCGCTTGCGCTGCACTTTGGCTTGCCATGCGCGATGTCGCCAGGCCGCCGCCCGTGCTGGCGCAGCTGCTTAAAACAAGCGCGCTTGAAACGGTCATGCACAGGGTGTGTTTCAGCAAGGGCAAAGCGTGGATGTCCTCATGATGTGGCCACTTTATACCATAGAAACCTTTGCTGAACGCGCGATGAGCGCGCTGGCTATGTTGCGTACAGCCTCTTTTAGGTAAAGGTCAATCTAGAGAAGAGCAAGCCAGCCTTGCTCCATCTCCTGTTTTGGCGTCATAGTCGGCGCGGTTTGAAAGCAAGGCGAAGGGTCTGTCATGCAGTCGCGGCGGGAGGAAGCATCGGTCTTTTCAACCTCTGCGCTCGATTTGTTTGCTTCCTCGCTAGGCGCTTTCATTCTCATCGTCCTCATCTTGTTCCCCCATTATAACAATGAAGGCCCCGCGCCTGCGACGTCTGAAGTGGAAGACCAAGTCCAGAAGCGCCGCGCTGATGGGGGCAGGGCCGCTGAGCTGTTGATGGCTGCTGCGGATGGGGCTGTGCAGGTCGACCGGCTAGAAGGCGAACTCTCATCGGTCAAAAGCAAGATTGAGAAGGTCAAATCGCAGATTGCTGACCTAGAGAAACCAGCGCCAACTGTTGGTCAAGACGAAGGCGAGGAGTCTGGCGCGGAAGCCCCTTCTGATGGCGTCGAGTTCTCGATTTTGGGCCTGGAGACCAATGCCAAAAGCTTCGTCATCCTGGTCGATTTATCCGGCAGTATGGTGCAGCATGCAGACCTTGTGCGCAAAACGCTGCTGGAAATCCTCGAGCCGCTGACGCCGGAAAACAGCATCATGATTGTCGGCTATCACCAAATCGCCAGCTTGAAGCGTTTCCCCTTAGCCTGGGCGCCTGCCGCTGCGACGCCGCAAGTTAAATCGCAGGCAGCGCGGTTTGTGCGCTCGCTGTCGTTCTCCGGCGGCACGCCGACCTCCTTTGCTTTGCAGCAGGCCATGACGGTCGAGGCGGATGCCATCATCCTCATCAGTGATGGTGAGCCGACGGACGGCAGCCCGGCCAACATCATCCAGAATATAGGACTGTCTAATTCCGGCCGTCAGCGCCGGCAAATCCATACGGTGGCCATTGGGGAATATACCGGCAATCAAACGCTCACGCGTTTTTTGATGGAAATTGCGCGTCAGAACGGCGGCAATTTCGTGGGTGTGTTGCCGCAGACGAAAAGCAAACGCCGCGGCTTTGGCGGCG
>JBCCDR010000475.1:0-1999 GCA_039030675.1 Pseudomonadota bacterium
CCATCAAAAACGAACAAGGCTTTGCGATCATCAAATGTAGGGACAGCGGCGTCTTTACGAAAGCTGTAGGCGCGGTGCGGCAGGTCAGGCATAGATCGGGCCTTCCTTTAACGGCGTGATATCGAGCGGCTCTAATTCTCTCAAATAGGTCTTTAAGTCGACAAGGTCGAGGCATGCGCGCGCACCCGCCGCAGGCACGTCCCCAGCTGCAAAGCGCTTTGCCAGCACAGTAGCGGGGACACACGGGATATGCGGGCCGTGGCCGGAGCGGGCAATGATGTAAAAGCGGTGCTCGACATCCGCGCCGCGTTCGTCCTTGCCGGCCATGAACACGTGAAAGCCGCTTTTATCATTGCCAAGCGGGTCAAACAGCCGGGCAATGCCAAGCAGCGGCTTGGTCATCCTGCTAAGGCTGGGAAACAATTTGGTACGCACGAGCCAGCTCACGGCCCAGGTTCCCAAGTGCAACACTTTTTGCTGGTTGCCGGCAGCAAAACGCAATGTCTTCAGCCCGGGGTAACGGCGAGGAAACAAGGCTAAATCTGGCACATCGCAATCACCGAAGTAGCGGCTGCCAAGCTCGGGATAATCGACGCTATGAAAGCCCTGCCAACCATAAACTGTTTTGGTTTCGCCCTCTTCCAACGCCTTAAAGGGCTTGCCCACATAGGTTAAAATGGCCGCTGTCGTTGCCACGCCGCGGCTGGTTTGCTGGGCCGCGCTGATACCGTAGTGCACGCTTTCTAGCTTAGAAAAATGCGGCAGATGCGCGTCTAGCACGGCAGCGGTGAGGCAGGGGACGGAACTTGCCCCGGTGATAACGCTAACACCGGCAGTTTTGGCCTCTGCATCCAGCGCGTCGATGCCAGCGACAAAGCCGCGCGCATCGGCAAGGTCCAGATAGTGACTGCCCGAGGCAATAGCGGCGCGCGCGACCTGGTAGTCTTGGCTTTGGAAGGGGCCGACGGTGTGGATAATCAAATCAGGGCGGATGACGCTAAGCTGCGCGTCCACGTCATCAAATATATCAAATTGGATGCCCCTGGCGCCCAGCGGCTGCGCGAAGGCTTTTGCCTTTTTCTCGCTGCGGCCTGCAATAATCAGCTCGATGGCCGGATCCTCGGCGAGCGCGCGCGAGATATTGCTGCCAAAGGTGCCATAGCCGCCCAAGATGAGGATGCGTTTTCTCTCAGCTGTCATGTGGGTGCGCCTGTTGCCGTCCTTAAATCGCACATAGCGCCGCGCATGCGCCCCGCCAGTGACAATTCGTCTCCGCAAGGCTTGAAGCTTGCCCGGCTTCTGCCCAAATCTAATGACATGAAGCTAAATATAAACGCTTTGGTGAAGGCAAAGTCATGAATTACGTCAAAACTGCTATGTTGCTCGCTGCGATGGGCGCGCTGTTTTGCGGTATCGGCTATTTGATTGGCGGGACTGGCGGGATGCTGCTTGCGTTCATTGTGGCGCTTGGCATGAATGCCATTGCCTATTGGAACGCAGATAAGATGGTGCTGCGCATGCATGGCGCGCGTGAGGTCAGCCGCGCTCAATCCCCAGAATTTTATGACATGGTGGCCAATTTAGCCGCGCGCGCGCAGATGCCGATGCCCAAAGTCTACATCATCGATACGCCTCAGCCCAACGCCTTTGCTACTGGGCGCAACCCTGAAAACGCTGCTGTCGCCGCGACCACGGGCCTTCTCAAGATGCTCAGCCATGATGAAATCGCCGGCGTGATGGCGCATGAGCTGGGCCATGTGAAAAACCGCGATACCTTGATCATGACCATGACTGCAGTCATCGCGGGCGCCATTTCCATGCTGGCCAATTTTGGCATGTTCTTTGGCAACAATCGAGACAATCCGCTGGGCATTATTGGGGCATTGGTTACCGCTTTGTCCAATTCTTTGTGCAGCTCTTCTAGGGTGAGCTCACGATACCCTTGGCTGGAAGGACCGGATTCGATTTCAACGGTTTCCCCTTCTTGCAAAATCTCGTC
>JBCCDR010000476.1:0-1988 GCA_039030675.1 Pseudomonadota bacterium
CCGCTGCAATCCTCTCCATGTCGCTGCCTTCATGTTTGGCGTGTGCGTAGCTTAGCAGGCTGGGCTTTAGCGTCCGGTGCGCGAACATACAAAGGCGTCACAGCTTGGTGGGAGATACCGGGCTGATCGTGCGTTAACTGAGCGATGCCGGCTGCAAACATCTCTGGGGTCTCAACGTCGCCTGCGACGCGGTCCTGCGGATACAAGGTTTGCAAATCACCCAGCGACGCATTTGCCACCGTCATGGGCTCGGCAAGCGGCGCACAAAGGTCATCAAAGCGCTGGACAAAATGCTCGCCGCGGCGGGCATCGATTTCAATGCGGATGGGCCCTTCATGCGGCGCATGGCTGGCTGCCAGACACTGCAAACGATTAAGCGCAACAAGCGGCACGCCGCTCAAAGCGCTGCGTGCCCGCGCCACGGCCAGCCCAACACGCAGTCCAGTGAAGCTGCCTGGTCCGACACACACGCCGATTTTGTCGAAGCTGGCATCGCCGTGTAGCCCCGCGTTGCTCAGCAGGGTCGCGAGCGCGGGCACAATGGCTTCGGCATGGCCTTTGACCATCCGCTCATAGAACAGGTGGCGCACACAGCGGCCATCAGCGATGGCGAGAAAAAGCGCCGCGCTGCAGGTGTCTATTAAAAGGTTCACACCACGTCAGTTAAAGAACGGTGTTGGCGTCGTCAAAGCTTAGGCGCGGGCTGCGCGGAAACAGGTTTTCTTGCGTGCCATAGCCAATCGCACAAATGAAGTTAGAGCGGACTGTGGACCCTGCAAAAAAAGCATCATCCACAGCGGCATTGTCAAAGCCGCTCATGGGGCCGCAGTCTAGGCCGAGCGAACGTGCCGCCATCATCAGATAAGCGCCTTGCAGCGTTCCGTTGCGGAAGGCGGTTGCAGTGGCTACTTCTTCAGAGCCGGAAAACCAGTCCTTAGCGCCAGGATTGTGGGGGAAGAGTTCTGGGATACGGTTGTAGAACTCCAAATCGTGCGCCACGATGACCGTCGCGGAGGCCGTGAGCACTTTTTGCGAATTGCCGGCACTCACGCATTTGGCAAGCTTTTCCTTCGCCTCCGCTGACCGAACCCACACAAAGCGCGCAGGACTGCAATTAGCGCTCGTCGGGCCCCATTTCACGAGGTCGTAGATGGCTTCAATCTGCACGTCAGACAGCGGCTTATCCGCCCAGCTGTTATAGGAACGCGCTTCCCGAAAGAGGGTGTCCAGCGCGCTGTCATTTAAAATCTCAGACATAGAAGAGCTCCGCGAGAGGGATGAAGATGTATCTTTAGACGGCCTCAACAGCGCTGACTTCAGGCACATAGTGCTTGAGCAGGTTTTCAATGCCATTCTTTAAGGTAATGGTGGAGGAAGGGCAGCCCGCGCAGGCGCCCTGCATGTGCAGATAAACCGTGCCTTGCTTGAAACCCTGATAGACGATGTCACCGCCATCACGGGCCACGGCTGGACGCACTTTGCTATCAATGAGCTCGCGGATTTGGGTAATGATGGGCTCGTCTTCCGGGTCATCCTCAAACTGTGTGCCTTCGCTCTCCTCCGCGTCTTGCGTGAGGAGCGGCGCGCCGGACGTAAAATGGTCCATAATGACGCCAAGCACTTGCGGCTTAAGCTGCGCCCAATCCGTGCTTGCTTGCGTGACAGAGATGAAATCGCCGCCAAAAAACACGCCGGTCACGTCACCAATGCCAAACAGCGCGGTTGCCAGGGGCGAGACCTCAGCGGCCTCCGGCGTTTCAAAGTTCAGTGTGCCATCGCCATAAACGATGCGTCCGGGATTGAACTTCAATGTATTTGGATTGGGGGTCGGCTCTGTCGAAATATACATGGCTTTCGTCCTTTTATTGGCGCTGCAGCGCCCGTGTTGGCTTGTAGGTGGCCACGCCGGCCGCTTTGGTCAAGCTAAATCAGACCAAACCAGTCTTAATTTATGAAGGTATGTCGGCAAATCACCGGAGCTGAGCCGG
>JBCCDR010000477.1:0-1983 GCA_039030675.1 Pseudomonadota bacterium
GAATCAAGTTCAGCACGACGGGAACACTATGCCGCCACTTTCTCCTCAGCAGCCGCCACCAGCGCTTTGACAATCTGAAGAGCGACTTTCGCCCGGCGCGGTACATTGGCCAGGTCTTCTAAAATCACCAGCCGGTGGTCTGGCCTGAGTTTCGCGGTGCGCCTGCTGGAGGAGATGAACTCCACCAAGCCGGCAGGATTGGCGAATTGGTTGTTATGGAAGCTGATGGTGATGCCTTTAGCGCCGGCTTCGAGCTTTGAGATGCCCGCCTCCCGGCAGAGTTGTTTGATCTCCACAACCTTCAGCAATTGCTGGGCTTCCTCTGGAATGGGTCCAAAGCGATCAATGAGTTCAGCCGCTAGCCCATCCAGAGAGAGCTTGTCATCCAGGCTCGCAATACGGCGATAGAGGTTCATGCGGATTTGCAAGTCCGGCACATAGCTCTCCGGCAGCAGCACAGCGAGGCCGAGGTTGATTTGCGGTGAGAAATCATCGTCTAACTCCTCAGCGCCCTTGGCAGCGGCCACTGCCTCTTCCAGCATTTGCTGGTAGAGCTCCACGCCCACTTCTTTGATATGGCCGGATTGCTCATCGCCAAGCAGGTTGCCAGCGCCGCGCAGGTCCATGTCGTGACTGGCAAGCGTGAAACCGGCGCCAAGCGTGTCAAGCGACTGCAAGACTTCCAGGCGTTTCAGCGCGCCATCTGTCAGGCGCTTTGCCGGCTTCGTCGTCAGATAGGCATAGGCGCGCGCTTTAGAGCGGCCAACGCGCCCGCGGATTTGATAGAGCTGCGCCAGGCCAAACATGTCCGCCCGGTACACAATCAGGGTATTGGCGCTGGGGATGTCTAGGCCGCTTTCCACAATCGTAGTGGAGAGCAGAACGTCATACTTGCCGTCGTAGAAGGCATTCATGACGTCTTCCAGCTCACCGGACGGCATCTGTCCATGGCCGATGATAAATTTCACTTCCGGCACATGTTCTTCCAAAAACGCTGCAGCATCGGCCAGGTCTGCAATGCGGGGCACCACGAAGAAGCTCTGGCCGCCGCGGTAATGCTCGCGCAGCAAGGCTTCGCGGAGAACCATTTCATCAAACGGCGTTACAAAGGTGCGCACAGCCAGTCGGTCCACGGGCGGTGTAGCGATGATGCTGAGTTCGCGCAGGCCAGAGAGGGCCAGCTGCAAAGTCCGCGGGATGGGGGTGGCCGTGAGCGTGAGCACATGCACGTTGGCACGCAGCTGTTTCAGCCGCTCTTTGTGATTGACGCCGAAGTGCTGTTCCTCGTCAACAATGACCAGCCCTAAGTTCTTAAAAGAAATGGACTTGCCCAGTAGCGCATGCGTGCCAATCACAATATCGACACTGCCATCTGCCGTCCCGGTTTTGACTGCGCTGGCGGTTTTGCCTGGCACCAGGCGGCTTAGATGGCCAATTTTCAGGGGCCAGCCGCGGAAGCGTTCTTCAAAGGTTTTATAGTGCTGCCGGGCCAGCAGGGTCGTGGGGCAAATGACAGCGACTTGCTGCCCAGTCATCGCTGCGATGAAAGCAGCGCGCAGGGCGACTTCCGTCTTGCCGAAGCCAACATCGCCGCAAACCAAACGGTCCATAGGGCGTCCGCTGGCTAAATCAGCAAGCGTGTCTTCAATGGCGCGCAATTGGTCGTCGGTTTCCTCATAAGGGAAGCGCGCGCAAAACTCTTCATACAGGCCATCAGGCGGGTCGCAGACGTCGCCTTTGCGCAGCTCTCGGGCTGCAGCGATTTTGATGAGTTCATCTGCGATTTCGCGGATGCGTTGCTTGGCGCGGGCTTTGCGGTTTTGCCAGCCAGCGCCGCCTAATTTGTCGAGCGTGACCGCGATATCTTCGCCGCCGAAACGGCTGAGGACCTCAATGTTTTCGACCGGCAGGTAGAGCGAATCCTCGCCTGAATAGCGCAGCCAAACACAGTCATGCGGCGCGCCGTGTACATCGATGGTTTGC
>JBCCDR010000478.1:0-1963 GCA_039030675.1 Pseudomonadota bacterium
ATCAGTCTTAGAAAAGCACCCTTGGTCCCCATGGCTCTCTCCTGCCTATAGCGCCTAACGGCACACGTCATCCACGACCAGGGCGACATCCATCAGCGTGTCGATCTCATGCTGGGCGAGCTCCACCGTGCTGGATGAAAAGTGCTGCGCATAGTCCGCGCTTGAAAGGCCGTTGCTCACCACCGCGCCAACACACGCACAGTCAATGCCCGGGTTGGCACTGGGGTCGCAGGCCGCCTGGGCAGCGGTGACGGGTTTGGCCGCGCGCGGCGCTGATGGCGTTTGGTCGTCACTCTCGCCGCAGGCGGCAGGCAAGGCTGCGGCGCATAGGACGAGCATGGCCCGAAGAGTGGCTGCATGGCTCATCGCTGTCATTCCCCGATCACCAAGCGGCTGCTGGACTGCATGTCATCCAGCAGATCAAGCGCTTCATCTTCGCTCAGTTTTTCCCCGCGCGCGCGTTTAGCTATGAGCGCGGAAATATCTTCGCGGCTGACGTTGCGTTCTCGTAGCCGCGCACCGGGCGGGCTTTGCAGCACCTTGGCCTCTGCTTCACTGAGTGATTTTGGCTGAGGTCTGGATGCGCGCGGCGGCAAGGGCTGACCAGGGTTTAGAAAACTGCGGCCCAGGCTCTCTTCTGCGCGTCTGTAGAATTGGTCGGGCGGGAGTTGGTTAAGCTCGGTATAGGTTTGGCTGTTCTTGGTATCGCTAAGGGTCGCCGGTGCGCCTACATTCTTTCCAAATGGCCGATAATCAAATGGCTCTTCATCTTGGACCATGCGAATATAGCTTTCCTTGTTACGTTGCCCCAATCCATCAAAGCGGCGTTGATAGTCTCGTGCATTGCTCCACCGTCGCAGCGGGGTATCCCCTTTCACTGGCCTGAACCCGTCGAAATCAAAGAAAATGACTTTATAGCCGGTCGGCGAGGACGCATCGGGCACCACATCCAGATTTGACAGCTTATTGTCCGTCCAGACGATGCCTTCCTGGTTGAGTTTACGCACGGCCATTTGAATGGTCAGAGCCTCTGCCTCGCTGGGCTGTCCGCCAGGGCGCGCTCTAAAGCGTTCGGCTGCGTTGGTGACCAGTGTTCCATCGGGCAGCGTCTCTGCAATGGATTCTTCGCGGTACACATAGCGCCCCCCATCCGCTTCGCGGTCGCGCACCCACATGGGCTCGCCCTTGCGCTTAGCGACGCGGAACACGCCATCCTCTTCTTCCAGATTGCTCAGCATTTTGCGGCCCACTTCGCTATCATGGATCAGCTGCTCCATGGTTTCTGGACCACCTTGCGCATTCCTTTTGGCTTTAGAATTATAGGCTTGGTCTGGCACAAAGCGTTCTTTGATCACAAAGTCCCCATCAGGATCGGCCCCATCCTTAAATGTATTGGTAAAACCGCCTTTGCCAAGCGGCTCCCCAAAGACAATCTCATCGCCATCATTGCCTTTGATGCGGCTGCCAGGCTCCATAATGCCCTTGGCATTGCTTTTGCCTGTCATGGTGCCGTTGTAACTGTTGGCCATGTCGAACACGTCTTCGAGCTGGTCCTTATAAGGACTATTGGGCGCGCCGATTTCATTGGCGCCCAGCTCTCGGACCGTTTTCGGTGTTTCGCGTGGAGGGCGGCTAAAGCCTGCGTTTTCAACACCCTTTTCATTGGGTTCCATCAGCGTTTTAGCAAGGTTGGGATCGCGTTCCACCTGACCAGGAATAGGTTTGGTCAACCCTTCGCTGTCCACCACATCTGGCAGAGTGTCAGGCCCTTCTCCGGCGTCATTGCGCCCGCCGATATCGAGCATGTCAAAGCTATCTGGCCCGTATTCGCTTTCTGCTTTCTTTGCCAGCAGCTGATTGAAGTCCTCCAAGTCCGCCTGCTCGCGCGCGCTCAGGCGCGCAGTGGCGCTGGCCTCGCTTTCCTTCAAGCTTTTATAATAGGCACTGACCTCTGTTTTTTGGG
>JBCCDR010000479.1:0-1948 GCA_039030675.1 Pseudomonadota bacterium
AGACTACAGGCTCCTGTGAGTTTTTGCGCGTGTCGGCCGGGTCGTCCCAAATGGAATAATACAAGCACAAGGTCTGGCGCTGCATGGACAATGCCGCGTCTGGCAGCACAGGCGCATCGGGCTTGCCGACGGGGTAGAACACGCAGTTCGAGAAATTAAACGGGCTCGCTGGCGTCTCTAGCAGTTTTGCAAAACCGGGATAATACTCCGTGATTGGCGCGTCGGACCAAATCGTATTGCCCAGATAGTGCAGCTTTGGCGGAAACAGACCTGCGACCGCTTCCAGCATGGTGTCCCACGATGTGTCCACCTCGCGCTCAACCATCAAGGCGCGGTCAGCCAGCGGGCACTCTGCCAGGAAAGCGAGTTCCTTGCTTGCTTCAGCGGCGCTGTCGCAAAAGGCAATCCCGCCCACAATGCACATGCCCGGGTCCGCCGGATTGCCGCCGAATGCGGAGGCGAGATAGGTGAATTCCACTTTCACCCCAGCCCTCTCGCGCAGGCTTTCCGCCCATGCCGCGGCCTCTGCAGCTTGGGATAAGGGCAGGATGTAGTTGGTGGAGAGGATGGCCTTTGGGTCTGGCATGAGGTTGAGTTCAAACCCCACAACAGCGCCAAAGAAGCCAGGTCCGCTGCCGCGCGCAGCCCAGTAGAGGTCGGCATTTTCGTCCGGCGCTGCCCGCACCAGCTCGCCAGTTGCCACCACGATATCCATGGAGAGGATGTGCGCGGCCGCTGTCCCCCAGGCGTTGGAGTTAAAGCCAAAGCCGCCATTGAGCAGAAAGCCGCTCATGGGCACGGAGGGGCAGTGCGCGATGGGAAAGGCCAGCCCTTCTTGCCGCGCGGCTGCAAGCAGTGCGCCCCCGGAGATGCCGGGCCGCACATAGGCCCGGGCCCGCGCACGGTCTATCTTCAGCTCTCGCAGCTGGCCTAAATCAATGAGCACGCTGTCATCGCGCAGAGAGGCCACGCTCCAATTATGGCCGCCGCCGCGGATGGCGACTTGCAGACCATTGGCAGAGGCATAGCGCATGGCCGCTTGCACATCGCCGACGGATTGCGCCGTGACGATGGCGCTGGGATACCGCTCGGGCACCAGCGCTGACCATATGTCACTGCGGCGCTGCTCGTAGAGATCTTCGCCAGGCACAGCCACGGGACTGGAGACCATGCTTGCCAAATCGGCGCGCATCTTAGACTGCGCCCCATGCCATGGGCCTAAAGCGACGGGCAGCGCCGCTAAAGTGCCCACAACATGACGCCGCGACAGCGTGTTGAACCGGTCTCCCATGGTGGGTCCTCTCCTAGAAGCGTTTGCGCACTTGGATGGAGAATTGCCGGCCGCGATCAAACACCGCTTCGGAAATTCCTAGGCTGCGCACAGCCTCGACACCCAAGGCCACATTGGCAGGATTGTTTTGGTCCGAATAGCCAGCGCTGATGAAGCGCTCATCGGTTAGGTTGCTTACGCGGCCGAGGAACTGCCAGCCTGACTCTTCATTTTCCAAGATCAATCCAAGATCGACCAGATGATAGCCAGGCTGCGAAATGGCCGGTGAGTTAATCGCGTTGTTTTCCTGACGGCTGCGATAAGACCAATCGACCCGCGGCGTGAGCGTCCAATCGGATGTCAACTCAAAGCGGTAGGCACTGCCCGCCGTGAGCGTCCATTCCGGTGTTTTGAGCAAATCATTGGCCGTGGTAACCTGGCTGCCTTCGCCCGTCTCGGTGTATTCAGCATTGATGTAGCCAATGCCCGCTTCAATGGTCCACTCAGGGACCGGCTGTGCCAAAATCTCCAGCTCGCCGCCCCAAATTTCCGCTTTGGCGGCGTTGAGAATCAGCGGCGCGACGGTGACATTCTGCACGGTGACCTGAACGTCGCTATAGCCCGTGCGGTAGAACGCACCATTCACGCGCAGCCGGTTGTCAAAGCTCTGCGTTTTAA
>JBCCDR010000480.1:0-1919 GCA_039030675.1 Pseudomonadota bacterium
ACGGAAGGTTACGTCAACAAATCCGACTGCATTTCGAACGCACGGCGTAACGGGATGACATGTACCCCGTCGTAAACAATATGTGGAGCGGCACTTTTCCAGCTTCGATGACCTCGCCGCTTTCGAGACTGACGCCGCTCACGCGGCCGCGCTGGGTCATAATCTGCGCGACAGACGCGCCCGTGCGCACTTCCGCGCCGGCGTTCTGCGCGCTTTTTGCCATCGCCCGCGCCAGGGCATGCATGCCCCCATTCACAAACCAAACGCCCGCTTGCTCCACATGCGCAATGAGCATGAGCGTTGCGGGCGCGAGATAGGGGGAGGAGCCCACATAGGTTGCATAGCGCCCAAACAATTGGCGTAGCCGCTTGTCTGGGAAATAATCGTTCAGCGCGCGCCAGAGCGAATGGAACGGTTTGAGCCCAATGAGTTGACCTGCATTGGCATACCCCACACGCTGGGCCAGCTTCGCAGGCGAGGGCGCCGGCGCTGCGATGTAGGTGTCTTTCAGGGTGGCAAAGGCCGCAGCCGCATCTTTGCAGAAGCGCTTGTAGCCGATGGCATTGCGCGCGCCGAAGAAGTCGCCGACAGACTGTTCCGAGCGCTTTTCATCGGCAAACAAGTCAAAAGTGCCTGCATCGCTCCAGGCGTGCCGCGCCAGCGTCTCGGCCTGGGTGAGGCCCACCTCCGCTTCCAGGCTTGAGCCGACTTTCTCAAAAAGCTGGTCGAACACCCACTTCATGGTCAGCACGGTGGGCCCCGCATCAATGCCTTTATCGCCAATCCATTGCTGGCGCATTTTGCCGCCGACAGCCTCTTCCTTCTCAAGGAGAACAACCTCCTCTCCCGCAGCGGAGAGGGCGACAGCTGCTGACAGTCCGGCAAGCCCAGCGCCGATGATAATGATCCGGTTGCTACTCAAGAATTCCTCTAAAAAGATGCGGTTGCCTTCGCAGCCATATTCGTCAATAATAATTGACAGTTTAATATGTCAATTTCAATTGACAATACCAGATCATGAGGAATGCGGGCGATGGATAATACGGCGCGGATTGAGCAAAATCTAGAAGCAGTGATTGCCCGCGCGACATCATCTGGCTGTCCGCCGAAACTCTCCGCTGCTATCCACCACGCCGTCTTCCCCGGCGGTGCGCGGGTGCGGCCGTCTCTGACCCTGGCCGTCGCAGATGCGTGCCAAAATAGGGATGACAGGGTTGCTGACGGGGCAGCGGCCGCGATTGAGCTGCTGCACTGCGCCTCTTTGGTGCATGATGATTTGCCATGCTTTGATGACGCCGATATTCGCAGGGGCAACCCCAGTGTCCACGCAGCCTATGGCGAGCCCATTGCCGTCCTTGCCGGTGATGCGCTGATCGTAGAGGCTTTTAATGCGCTGGCACAGGGGTGCACCAATACCCCTGAGCGTCTGGCGCCATTGAGTATGTGCATCACAAAATGTGCGGGCATGACGGGCGGCATTACGGCTGGCCAGGCTTGGGAAAGCGAAGAGGCGATCGACTTAGAGCAGTATCACAGCGCGAAAACCGGGGCGCTTTTTGTGGGTGCTGTGACAGCAGGTGCATTGGCCGCTGGACAAGACCCGGCCCAGTGGCGACCGCTTGGCCGCTATATCGGCGCCGCTTACCAGATAGCAGACGATTTGTTGGACGCTGTTGGAACCGCTGCAGAGTGCGGCAAGCCCGTGGCCCAGGATGTGAACAACAATCGCCCAAGCGCTGTTGATGAATATGGCCTCAGCGGCGCTGTTGCGAAGCTGAAAGAAACCGTGCAAGCGGCGGCTGACTGTGTGCCCGAGTGTGGACGTGCTGATGAACTGCGCACCCTCATCGTCGGTCAAGCCAAGCGTTTGGTGCCAGAAACGCTGGCACGGCAGACCGTCTAAGCGTGTCGCTGCGTTG
>JBCCDR010000481.1:0-1907 GCA_039030675.1 Pseudomonadota bacterium
GACACCGTCAGAACAGCAATCTGTATGGGCGTGAACGACAGGGTCTCATCAATAGGCATTGGCGCTTATCTTCGCATAAGGGGCGTTGGCGAGCTTATCTAAGCCATCTAGATAGCTGTCTTCAAGATCTGGCCACAGGCCGCCCGCCAAACGGTCAAGCGTCGTTGTTTCAAGCCCCATGGCGGTGCGGTAAATCCAATAATTGGCCGAGACTTGTTCCACATAGGCGCGTGTTTCGCGCAGCGGGATTTGCTCGATAAACCAGAGCGGGTCGCTGTCATCGATCTTGCGGCGCCATTTATTCACATTGCCAGGGCCGCCATTGTACGCGGCGAGCAGATAGAGCAGGTCGCCATCTGTTGATTTGTGCGCTTTGAGGTAATTCACATAGCGCTGACCCAGCGACATGTTGAATTCCGCATCATAGAGCTGGTTTTTCCTGTCTCGGATCAAGCGCCGATCGCGGGCAATGTACCCCGCAGTGCGCGGCATCACCTGCATCAGCCCGCGTGCGCCTGAGCGACTGCGAGCCCGGCTGGCAAAGCGGCTCTCTTGGCGGATGAGGGCAAAGAGCATGGCCGGGTCCGTCTGAAAGCCATCAATGGGCTGCCAGCTTGGGATGGGATAGAGGTTGAGGAGCGGCGCTGTTTCGCCCTTGGGTGCGCTTTCAGCAATGCGCAGCTGCGCTTGGGGCAGGTCTAGGCTGTACGCCAGCGCCAAATAGGCGTCATAGGCGTCGTCTTCAGCGCGGTACCAGCCCGCCAGCAGCTCCGCATCCGCGCGGTCACTCAGGCCCACTTGGCTTAACGCAACAGCCCGGCGCACGCCGCGATGGCCTTCAATGCTTTGCCATAAGGGGCTGGTGAGGAGAGGCGGGCTCCAATCCCTGAGAATCTCGATGCCAAGCTGGCGTGCTGCGATCAGCCCATAGAAGCTATCGGGCGCTGCTTGATAGGCGCGGCGCAGAAGGGGGCTTACGCTTTCTGGCTGGCCAGCGCGGTAAGCAGATCGCGCCGCCCAAACACCGCCTGACGCGGCTAGGTCATCATACTGACTGTTGGTCAATACCGCCTCGAAATGCGTGAGCGCGAGCGCGTAGTCTCCGGCTTTCCAAGCCGTTAAACCCGTGCGCCAATCGGTCGTGATACGGGCAGGGCGTGCAATGGCGGCGCCGCGCTGGAGGGCCTCAAGGCCTTTCTCCGGCGTACCCCATGCGATCCACGCACGATTTAAGGACTCGCTTAAAATCCCAACATCTGAATGGTTTAGACGCTTTGCTTGATGTTCTTTGAGAATACGCTGCCCGGCAATCGTTAAACGATTGGCGCGGATATCGCGGGCGATGGAGCGCCGGACGCTGGAGCGCGATCTGAAATCGCGGAACTGTGCCTCGCTCGTATCAGCGCGCCCTTTGCGCGCTGTTTTGACGGGCCTTTTGGGGTAACCGGCTTTGCCGCGGCGCTTCAGCGCTAAGCGATAAATGCGTTTGGCAGAGGGATGGTCACCATATTGCGCCAGCCATTTGCGCAGCTCGCTGTAGCGTGAGCGATAGGCCGTTGGGTGTAGGTAGCGTTGTTCCAGCACGTGCCCAAGCAGCAACTTATCTTCAACTTTGCGCAGGGTTTTGTCGGCTTTTGTGAATTTACCAGCCTCTTGCAGCGCAAAGATCTGCCGGTAGCGCTGCACATCATCTGCGCCTAGCACGCGCTCAATCTGTTTAGAGGCAGCCAAAACATCGGGCTTAATCCGCGGCGCGCTGGCTGGGATTTCTGCACTGCTTGTGGGCTGCGCGACAGCAAAGGAAATTAAGAAAGCGAGGAGCAGGCGCATCACATCAACCTCTCACGGACTTGCAGCATATCCTGCCAGACGAAGCGTTTGTGGCCAGGTTGGCGCAGCAAATAGGC
>JBCCDR010000482.1:0-1898 GCA_039030675.1 Pseudomonadota bacterium
GGAAGCCGGTTTGCCGGACGGTGTATTCAATGTCGTCAATGGTGATAAGGAAGCGGTCGATACGCTTCTCCATCATCCCGACGTCGAAGCGCTTAGTTTTGTGGGCTCTACGCCCATCGCCGAATATATCTACAGCACAGGCACCAAGAACGGCAAACGCGTACAGGCGCTCGGCGGCGCGAAGAACCACGCCATCATCATGCCTGATGCGGATATTGATGGCGCAGCAAACGCCCTCATGGGCGCCGCCTATGGCTCGTGCGGCGAGCGCTGCATGGCTATCTCCGTCGCTGTCTGCGTCGGCGATGACACGGCTGATGCCGTCGTTGCGTCCCTAAAAGATCGGATCACGGACCTGAAAATCGGCCCTGGCAAGGATGCACAAAATCATATGGGCCCGCTGGTCACCGCAAAGCATCATGTCAAAGTACGCAGCTATGTGGATTTAGGCGTTGAAGAAGGCGCACACCTTGTCGCCGATGGTCGCGACTTGGTCGTGCAAGGCCATGAGAATGGCAACTTCCTCGGCGCGTGTTTGTTCGATCATGTCCGCCCCGACATGCGCATCTACAAGGAAGAGATCTTCGGCCCTGTCCTGTGCGTCGTGCGTGTGGAGAGCCAAGATGAAGCCATGGCCCTGATCAATGGTCATGAGTTTGGCAATGGCACCTGCATCTTCACCCGCGATGGGGAGGCGGCGCGCTACTTCACCGACAAAATCAAAGTCGGTATGGTTGGCGTGAATGTACCGCTGCCGGTGCCTGTCGCCATCCACAGCTTTGGCGGCTGGAAACGCTCGCTGTTCGGCGATCTATACGCCTACGGCCCTGACAGCGTGCGCTTTTATACCCGCCGCAAAACCATCACCCAGCGCTGGCCAAGTGCGCATGTGCGTGAAGGCGCGCAATTTGCCTTTCCAAGCAGTGGCGCAGGGAAAGCCGCGTGAGTGAAACCGCCATCATCTTAACCATCGTCATCGCCTATTTGGCGGCGATGGTGGCCATTGGTATTGCAGCCCGCCCGCGTGAAGCATCGAAGAAGGAATATTATATCGGTGGGCGCAGACTGCCCTATTGGGTGCTAGCTTTCTCCATGAATGCCACGGGTGAAAGCGCCTGGCTGCTGCTCGGCCTGTCCGGGCTGGCATACACCGTTGGTATCAGCGCTCTCTGGGTTGTCTTAGGCGAGACGCTTGGCATTTGGCTGAGCTGGCGGTTGGTGGCGGGACGTCTCAATGCTGCCGCCATTGACAGTGATGCCGTCACGCTGCCGGATGTTTTAGCCCAAAAGCTTGGCGACCCGCTGCGCCTGTTAAGGCTTGGCGCGGTCATCATCATCTTGGCTATGGTGCTGGTCTATGTGGCTGCGCAAATGCTGGCGACGGGCAAAGCCTTTGAGAGCTTTTTGGGCTGGCCTTACGGCGTTGGCGTGCTAGTCGGCGGCTTCGTAACGGTGGTCTATACCAGCTTTGGCGGCTTTCGCGGCGTCGCTTATACAGACACGGCGCAAGCCGCGCTCATGGTCTTTGCCGTGACGGCTGTGCCCATTGCTGGCGTGATGGCGCTTGGCGGGCCAGTGGCCGCGATGGGCGCCCTGGGCGACATTGACGCCGCCTTGCTTGCCCCAGTGGACATGAGCGGCGGCACAGTCGTTGGCCTAATCGCTCTGGCCAGCGCGCTTGCCGTTGGCTTGCCGTTTCTTGGCGTTCCGCAGCTACTCGTTCGCTATATTGCTGTCTCTGGTTCTACAGAAATCAAGAAAGCCAGCCGCATCTCAGTGGTGGTGATCTTCCTCTTAGGGGCAGGGGCTGTCGGCACCGGACTGGTGGGCCGCGCGCTGATGCCTGGGCTGGCGGATGCTGAAACCATCATGCCGGCCTTAAGCGAAAGCCTGTTCCC
>JBCCDR010000483.1:0-1894 GCA_039030675.1 Pseudomonadota bacterium
CCTCCATCTCAACCCCCGTTCTGCCTGTGGTCTTGACGGTAACGGTTGCACGGATCTGGTCCTCGCTAACGTCCAAATCGCATGTCGCGCCGCTCACCGGGAGAGGGTGGCACATGGGGATCAGTTGTGACGTGTTTTTGACGGCTTGAATGGCTGCAATCCGAGCGGTCGCAAGCACATCGCCCTTTGGCGTTTCGCCTGATTTGAGGGCTAGAATTGTGGCCGGTTTCACATGAAGGACACCGCTCGCGCTGGCCTGACGGTCTGTGACAGCCTTCTGGGAGATGTCGACCATATGGGCCTCTCCCTTCTCATTCACATGACTTAGCTTGTCATCCGTCATTTATGCTCTTCCCAGGAAGTCTTTGACGGCCGCCGCTTGATCCGGCTGCCGCATGAGCGCTTCGCCGATTAAAAACCGTTCAATGCCTTGCGCCTTTAGGGCCTTAAGGTCGTCGTGCCCAGTAAGGCCACTCTCTGCAACGATCGACCGATCCGGCGGAATATTGGCCGCCACAAGGGACGTGGTCTGCGTATCAACCTTCAGCGTTTTTAAATTGCGGTTGTTCACGCCGATTAAGAGGGCATCGAGCGCGAGAGCATTATCCAGCTCATCTATGGCATGCACTTCGGCTAAAACTTGCAGGCCATATGATGTCGCGGCCGCTTCAAGCTCGCGCGCCTGCGCCAGAGATAAGGCGGCCAAAATAATCAAAATACAGTCAGCGCCCATGGCTTTGGCTTCTGCCACTTGATAGGGCTCAATCATAAAGTCCTTGCGGATCAGCGGCAAATCCACCGCGCTGCGCACGGCGATAAGATCCTCGTCTTTGCCTTGAAAATAGGGCGTATCGGTTAAAACAGAGAGGCAAGCGGCACCGCCCGCTTTATAGCCCATAGCATGACGAACAGGCTCAAAATCGGGCTGGATAACCCCCTTGGACGGGCTTGCCTTTTTCACTTCACAAATGAGGCCGTAGTCACGCTCGGCTATGGCCTGCGTTAAAGCGCCGCCAAAGTCTTTAGGGGCATAGTCAGCCCCGCGCGCTTCAAGTTCAGCAAGCGATATGCGTGCTTTGCACCGGGCCACGTGGTCGCGCTTGGCCTCCAAAATCTCAGCGAGCACGCTCATGCGGCATTTCCTTGTGTGAACGCGGCCCAGTTTTCAAGCAGCGTGCCTGCCTTTCCGCTCGACAGAACGTTGCCTGCCAACCCAGCGCCGTCTTGCAACGTGTTCGCTTTACCCGCAATCAAAAAACCAGCGCCTGCATTGAGCATAACCGCATCTCGGTAAGCGTTTTTCTCCCCTGCAAGCACGGCGCGCATTGCTTCAGCATTGTAAGCAGCATCGCCGCCGCGAATGTCGTCAAGCGTGTGCGTTGGCAGCCCGGCATCATCGGGAGCAATGTCGAAAGTGGCTATGGCGCCTTGATCGAGCTCTACCACATGCGTTGGCCCGCAAATGCTAAGCTCATCTTGTCCATCCGCGCCGTGCACGATCCAAGCCTTCTCGCTGCCCAGCGCGCGCAGGGTCTCGGCCATGGGGAGGCACCAACGTTTGTCATACGTCCCCACCAACTGGCGTTTCACGCCTGCGGGGTTTGCCAAGGGCCCGAGAAGATTGAAGATGGTGCGGCTTGCCAACTGGCGGCGTATTGGCGCGACGCTGGCCATGGTCGGGTGGAAAGAAGGCGCGTTCATATAAGTGATTGAGAACTGCGCTAGCGCTTGCTTGAGCATGTCTCTCGATTGCTCCACCGAAACGCCAAACGCGCCCACAACGTCCGTTGATCCCGATTTTGAGGAAACAGAGCGGTTGCCGTGCTTTGCCACCGGCACGCCGCCAGCGGCCAACACCAGCGCAGCAGCGGTCGATATGTTGAGTGTGTGCAGG
>JBCCDR010000484.1:0-1892 GCA_039030675.1 Pseudomonadota bacterium
ACCTGGCTTTGTGTGGATGTTGGAAGGCGACGCTGGTGTTGGGGCCATGGACATCCAAACCACCCCTGACCCGCTGTTCCTGGTCAACTTGTCCGTTTGGACGGATGCTGCCGCACTGGAAGACTTTGTTTGGAACGGGCTACACGAACGGATGTACCAGCAAAAGGCCAAGTGGTTTGAGGCCATGGGCAAGCCGCATTTCGTGATGTGGTTTGTGCCCGAAGGCCACCGGCCAACGCCGCAAGAAGCGCTTGAGCGGCTTGACCATGTGCGCGCGCATGGCAATAGCGAGGCAGCCTTCGGCTGGGACGCGCTGCCCCATGTGCAGCAGTGGCAAAGCAAGCGCTGCGGCTAGAGGGATCGGCCTCTTTCAAGGGCCCCAGCTTTTTTGTATCTTGCTGCGATGATGAACACTGTCGATTGCGCGCATGTGCCTGAGGGCCAGCGGCTCGCCTATTGGCGTGAGACAGTCGCCGGCTTATTTCCCCGCGCGCAAGTGACCATGGCAAAGGCTGATGGTTTTGAAGGCAGTGTCCGTTGGCGCACCTTAGGGCCCGTCACCATCAGCGAGATTTGCAGCGTCGCGCAGTGCGTCACCCGCTCAAAAGAAGATGTCGATAACGCCCGAGCAGATGTCTTTGAGCTGAACCTGCAAGTGAAAGGTGAAGGCCTGATAACCCAGTGCGGCCGCGATGCGGTCACACAGCCGGGCGACTTTGCCCTTTATGACAGCGCGCGCCCCTTTGCCATGCAGTTTGATAGAGGCTTTAAGCAGCTCTCTCTCCAAATGCCGCAGCCAGCGCTGCGCCAGCGGGTTTGGAATGCCGACGCTTATACAGCGCTCGCCTTCTCGGGCCGTGATGGTACGGGCAAGGCCTTGGCGCTACTCCTAGAGCACTGCCTGATCGATCGTGCTGCCCTAACGCAAGAGGCACAAGCCGCCTTAGCCGGGACCTTGATGGATGTGCTGGGCCAGTGCCTTATCGCTCAAACGAACCGACTTGACCAAAAGAGCTGGGGGCGGCGGCGCACTTTGCGGCGGCTGAAGGATGTTTTGCTAAACCATATATCTGAGCCGAGTTTTACGCCAGCGCAGGCCGCAGCGCACTGCGGCATTTCTCTACGCTACGCCCATCACTTGTTTGAAATGGAAGAACAGACGCTATCGCGCTGGCTTCTCTTACAACGGTTGAACGCGGCAAAACGGGCCCTTCATGCTCCGGGAAATGCCCAGCGGACCCTGGCTGACATTGCTTTTTCATGCGGGTTTACAGATGCGGCGCATTTTAGCCGGACCTTTAAAGCGCAATTTGGCAACGCGCCGAGTAGATTGCGCGTAAAAACAAACAAAACTGCACTATTGGACTAGCGCCTCTGGCAGCTCGGCGGGTAGCGTTTTCTCCTGTTTGTTTCAGGAGATTCCACCCATGGCCACGGCGCCCACACACACCGAATCCGAAACGCAAAGCTGGCAAGCACGCGACAATGCCCATTATCTGCACCCCTTTACCGACCACAAAGACCTGCACGGCGAAGGCGCGCGCATTCTCACCAAAGCAGAGGGCGTTTACCATTGGGACAGCGACGGCAATAAAGTGCTCGATGGACTGGCCGGCCTTGGCTGCGTGAATATTGGCTATGGCCGCAAAGAACTGCCTGCCGCAGCGGCAAAAGCGATGGAACAGCTCTCCTTTTGCCAATCTTTCTTTAAAACCAGCAATCAGCCAGCCATAGCGCTCGCCGAAACACTCGTTGAACTGACGCCAGAAGGCTTAAACCACGCCTTCTTCTCCTCCTCTGGCTCTGAAGCCAATGAAACAGCCGTTCGTCTAGCGCTGCGCTATTGGGATTTAGAAGGCGAGCCCCAGCGGCAAAATATCATCGCGCGCGAG
>JBCCDR010000485.1:0-1889 GCA_039030675.1 Pseudomonadota bacterium
CTCCACATCGTCATTGATGCTGATTCAGGTTATGGCAATGCGTTCAACGTTGCGCGCTGTGTGCGCACCTTTGAGCGCGCTGGGGCGTCTGGGATCCAGATTGAAGACCAGCTCAATACCAAAACCGTGGAAACAGTTGCTAGCCGGCCGCTTGTGTCGCCAGACACGATGGTGGGAAAAATCAAAGCAGCCCTGGATGCACGCGCCAGCGACGATACAGTGATTAGCGCCCGCTCAGACGCCGCCTTTACGGAAGGTGTTGGCAAAGCAATCGAGCGCGCAGTGATGTATAAAGAGGCTGGCGCGGATATGATTTTCGTTGAAGGTCTAACAAAACAGGCGGACATGTCGGCGCTGCATAGGGCCCTCGGCCACAATGTTCCAACGCTATATAATGTGCTCGACCCCGCAAAAACCGAGGTGTCTGAACCTTCAGCGCTTGAGGCTCTGGGCTACAGCGTCATGCTCTATCCCGCCACCGCGATTACAGCCGCCGCCAATGCAGCGCTTGAGGCCCTAAAAGCGGCGAAGGCCGGTTCGCCGAGTGTCACAGGCACGGCGATAAAGGCATTGATTGATGACTAGTCTTCTGGGTAATGCGCTTTGAGAAAATAGAGGCCATCTGGCGGCGCGTTATAGCCTAGCGCGGCCCGGTCCTTGGCCTCTAGGGCCGCTTTCATATCATCGCTAGACCAATGGCCACGGCCCACCAGCGCCAGGCAGCCGACCATGGAACGCACCTGGCTGTGCAAAAAAGAGCGCGCGTCTGCGTAGACCCAGATGTCGTCACCATTGCGCTCCACGGTGAGCCGGTTGAGGGTCTTGATGGGGCTTTTGGCTTGGCAGTGCACATGGCGAAATGTCGTAAAGTCGTGCTTGCCGACCAAATGGTCTGCAGCCGTTTGCATAGCCGCCAAATCCAGTGCCTGCGGCACGTGCCAGGCCAAGCCCTGCATGTAGGTGAGCGGCGCGCGGCGGTTGATGATATGATAGCCATAGGACCGGCCAATGCAGTCAAACCGCGCATGAAAATCATCTCGCACGGCTGTGACTGCAAGCACGGCGACGGGCTGGCGACGCATCTTCGCATTGATGGCGGCCATCACTGTTTCCGGCGTATCATCGCGGGGGATTTCCGCATGTACGGCCATGGCGCGGGCATGCACGCCCGTGTCCGTGCGTCCAGCGACGCCAATACGCACATCAGCCTGGCAGTAGGCCTGAATGGCCGCCTCTAAGGCGCTTTGCACGCTTGGGCCATTTTTTTGGGCCTGCATCCCCACAAAGGGTCTGCCATCATATTCAAGGGTCAGCTTAAAGCGCGGCATGATTAGCCCAGGACAGTCCCAGCGCGGACCGTTTGCCCGCGCAGAAAATCGCTCAAATCCATCGCGCCCTTGCCTTCCATCTGCAGCCGCAAAGGCCGTATGGAGCCAGCCTGACATGCAATCGTCAGGTTCTCATCAAGGACTGTGCCGGGTTTCCCCGACGCCTCCAGCGCTTCAACTTGAAGCAGCTTCAGCCGCTTGTTGTTCCATTTGGTGAAGCCTCCAGGAAAGGGCGAGAGCGCATGAATTTTGCGCTGCATGGCAGGAGCCTCCAAAGCTGCGAAATCCAAAGCCGCTTCGGCCTTCTCAATCTTGCGTGCGTAGGTGGCGCCCTCTGGCTGCGGCTCGCGCTGCAACGTTCCCTCTTCCAAAGCTTCTAAAGCGCGCACCATCATAGTCGCCCCCAGCGCTGCCAGCTGGTCGTGCAGTTGCTGGGCCGTGGTTAGGTCTGTAATCGGCACATGGTCTTTCAGGCACATATCACCAGTATCTAGCCCGGCATCCATCTGCATGATTGTAATGCCAGTCTCTTCGTCCCCAGCTTCAATCGCCCGTTGGAGA
>JBCCDR010000486.1:0-1880 GCA_039030675.1 Pseudomonadota bacterium
ATGGGCCTCTGCTCATGGGTGAGGAACTCCTGCCGGGGCCACTGCCTCCCCGCCTGCCAAAGAGGACGACAAACCGCACAAAGCTCCCACCGGGTCCGGCCCTCCTCCGTCTTTCCCTCGCCTTTGTGATCCTCTCTCTTCTCTCCACTCAGCCTCTACAGCAGCGTCTGCAGCGCGAAACGGTTCTCACATACCCACGCACGCCGAGCCCTAACTATGCTGATCAAGTTCTTGCTGGGCTTAAAGCAAATGATATTGAACCAGCCCGAGTGCGTGTTCTGGCGGACTTACACAGCGCCTTGAGCTTGGCCGCCGCAGGCATGGGCGTTGCTCTCATTCCGCTCTCTGTTTCGAAAAATGCGCGCCGGGATCTCACCTATGTTGATGTGTCAGCACTTGACCTCACATCTCCAGTGACGGTGAATTGCCCCATTGAGGGCATTCAAAGCGACGCTCAATCGCTGCTTGATTTGATCACCAGCCTATCCGCCAGTCAGGAAGTCTAGCGCTGCTGCCGTGAAGTCTTCCGGCCGCTCAATATTGGCCAAATGCGCTGCATTCAGCGCAACGCTTTGCGCTTTGGGAATACGCGTGAAGAGCTGCTCGGCATGGTCTGGCGGCGTTGCAGGGTCATGCTCACCATACAACACCAGGCACTCAGCCTCGATCAGCTGCGCGGTGGCCCGCATATCCATATCGCGGATGGCAGCGCAGCACCCGGCATAACCCGCCGCTGGTGTGGCTTTCATAAGCTGAGCAATAACATCCAAAGACCCGGGCTTGCTTGCGCGGTAGCCTGGCGTAAACCATCGCTCCAGCGCCGGCTCTACCATGGGCTCCATTCCCACTTTTTGCACAGCACTGATGCGCTCATCCCAGTTCTCTGGCGGCAGCATGGCCGCTGATGTATTGGCCAGCACGAGCCGGTCAATGCGCTCAGGCTGGCGATAGCCCATCCATTGACCGACCATACCACCTAAGGAAACGCCCAGGAGTGAGACGCGCTCCTCGCCCACATGATCGAGCAGCTCAACCACATCTCGGCCCAGCCGGTCCATGCAATAACCGCCCGGCGGTGTATCGCTGGCGCCATGGCCGCGCATGTCGTAGCGCAAGAGCCCGAAGGAGGCTGAAAAAGCCTCAATTTGCGGGTCAAACAAGTCTCTGCTTGTGCCGAGGGCATGCGCAAGGACCAAAGTGGGTCGGCCAGCCTTTGGGCTATAGTCGAACCCAATGCGGCATCCATCACCAGTCGTGAAGTGAGACACCTTAAGCGGCGGCCCGTGGGCGCACGGACAGGGACGCACCCTCTTCGCTATCAGCAGGCCGCATCACCAAATCAAAGCGGATATAGGCTTTGTTATCGCGCCGATCGATGGCGGGCACCAATCCCTCGCGGGTTCCAAAGGCAAAATCATCATGCACCTTTGGGTCGTCAGCGATGTTAATCTGAGTGGTCAGCGGCACGTAGCCCGGTGCGCGCACCAGAAGATGCACATGCGCCGGGCGATCCCCATGGCGGCCGACAGCCTCTAACAGGGCCTCCGTCGACCCGCCGGGGGGCGCGGAATACCCCACAGGCATGATGGTCTCCACTTTATAGAGCCCGTCAGCGCTTGGCGTAATCTTAGCGCGATTGTTAAAGGCCGGCTGGCTTGCATCAAAATGAGAATAAAGCCCGCTGAGATTGGCGTGCCAGACATCGACAACCGCGCCGGCAATGACGGTGCCATCAACGCTGCGCACTTGCCCTTCAATCACCAACGGCTCAGCCGTTTCGCCCGCTGCATTCAGCTGGGCGACACCATCGGCAGCAGGCGTGGCACGTTCCGGACCGCCGTGACCGAGGGACAGGCCCACCTGAACGAGGCGAACGAGCA
>JBCCDR010000487.1:0-1869 GCA_039030675.1 Pseudomonadota bacterium
CCATGAGCCCCTATGCCAGCGCTAAATGCGGGGCAGACAGGCTCGTCTACAGCTATATGGCGACCTACAACATCCCGGCCGTCATCGTGCGCCCGTTCAATATTTTCGGGCCGCGCCAGCATCTTGAGAAAGTCGTCCCGCGCTTCATCACCTCGATCCTGCGCGATGAACCTCTCACCATCCACGGCGCCGGCCATGCCGCGCGTGACTTCGTGTATGTGGAAGACATTTGCCGCGCGCTGGACATGGTGCTGCATGCGCCATGCGAAGATGTGTGCGGGGAGGTCTTCAACGTCGCCACCGGCAAGCACCGCACCATTAATGACATCGCCCAAGCGCTGATGGAAGAACTCCATGCGGAAGATCATGCCGAGCTTGAACATGTGATTGAGCGCCCTGGACAAGTCACCCGGCACACCGGCTGCGCGCGCAAAATCAACACGCTGCTAGGCTGGGCGCCGCAAGTGAGCTGGCGTGAAGGCCTGCGCCGCACCATTCGCTGGTATCAAGACCACGAGGATGTGTGGAACAAGCAGCTCTGGCTGCGCAAAGTGCCGCTCAACTATACCCCCGGAATCACTGAATACCACTAGGTCAGCCCACGCAAGGGTGATACAGAGGCGCCATGAAAGTCGCGCTTACACATATTACCCGCTACCGGTATGAAAAACCGGTAGAGCTGGGGCCTCAGATCGTCCGTTTGCGGCCAGCGCCGCACTGCCGGACGAAGATTGAATCCTATGCCCTGAAAGTGTCTCCCAAAGAGCACTTCCTCAATTGGCAGCAGGATGCCTTTGCCAATTATCTCGGGCGGATTGTTGTCCCTGAAAAAACCGACACCTTTGAAGTCGCCGTTGACCTGATTGCGGATTTGGAAGTCATCAATCCGTTTGATTTCTTCTTAGAGCCTGAAGCCGAGACCTTCCCTTTCACCTACGCGCGCAGCACCAAAGGGGAGCTGGAACAGTATTTGGCTATTGATGAAGATGGCCCGCGGCTGAATGCGCTGCTGGATGAGTTAGACCTGAGCGAAAAGCGCACGATTGATTTTCTCGTCGCGCTGAACCAGCACGTCTCTAACAAGATTGAATATCTCATCCGCATGGAGCCCGGCGTTCAGACCTGTGAGGAGACACTGGAGAAAGAAAGCGGCTCGTGCCGGGATAGCGCGTGGCTGCTTGTCCAGCTCCTCAGGCATTTAGGCCTCGCGGCGCGCTTTGCCTCCGGCTATTTGGTGCAGCTGGTGCCTGACAAAAAGGCGCTGGATGGACCCCAAGGCACCGATAAAGACTTTACTGACCTGCATGCCTGGGCCGAAGTCTATATCCCCGGCGCCGGCTGGGTCGGTTTAGATCCGACAAGCGGGCTGTTTACCGGTGAAGGGCATATTCCGCTGGCCTGCGCGCCCAAGCCCACCGGCGCTGCACCTATTTCGGGCGTGGCCAGTGAAGCGGCCGTTGATTTTTCCTTCGACATGAAAATCACGCGGCTCAATGACGGTCCGCGCATCACCAAGCCCTTCCCAGATGATATGTGGGCGCAGATTGATGCCCTTGGTCAGTCTATCGACAAAGAACTCAGCGATGGCGATGTCAGGCTCACCATGGGCGGCGAGCCGACCTTTGTGGCTATCGACAATGTGGACCATGAAGAATGGAACACAGCAGCTGTGGGGCCGACGAAACGCGCCTATGCTGACAGCCTGATCCGGCGTTTGCGCGACACCTTCGCGCCCGGCGGCATGCTGCATTATGGCCAAGGCAAATGGTACCCCGGCGAAAGCTTGCCGCGCTGGGCCTTTGCGCTATATTGGCGCTCTGATGGCGTGCCGCTGTGGGAAAACGCAGAGCTGGTTGCGACCGAAGCAAA
>JBCCDR010000488.1:0-1862 GCA_039030675.1 Pseudomonadota bacterium
CCTGAGACGGCCTATCTTCCCGTCGTGTTGGTCACCGCCCTTGACCAGCCGCAAGATAGGGTCAAAGGCCTTGAAGCCGGCGCGGATGATTTCCTCACCAAGCCTTTGGACGATGTCTCCCTCTATGCCCGTGTGCGCTCGCTGGTGCGGCTGAAGCTCACCGTTGATGAGCTACGCAACCGCGATTCCGCCGCGTCGATGTTTGATGAAGATACATCCATCCTGAAAAAAGCGATTACGGATGCCCGCATCTTGATGCTGGATTCCACTGGCGAGGATGTAGCTATCGTCCGTCAGTGCCTGGAGCCCTTTGGGCAAGTCGAGGTGGCGCGCAGCCCGCAAGAGATTTTGCAAATCGCGCCGCGTATTTCTTATGACTGCATCATCCTGCCAGTGGTTGATGGTGATGTGGACGGCCTGCGCATTGCATCAAGGCTGCGCTCCACACGCGAAACGCGCCTTGTGCCAATTGTGTGTATCGCCAAGCTTGAGAACCGCGATCGCCTGGTGAAAGCCATGGACATCGGCGTAAACGATTACATTGTCCGGCCCATCGATGCTCTTGAGATGGTCGCGCGTGTGCGCACCCAAATTCGGCGCAAACGCTTTGCAGATGCGCTGCGTGACAATCTTCATATGTCCATAAAGATGGCGACCACGGATTCGGTCACGGGTCTGCATAATCGTCATTATATGAATACTCAGATGAAGGCGATGTGGGATGCAACGCGCCGTAATGGCGGGTCTCTCTCTATTGCCATTCTTGACTTGGATAAGTTCAAGTCCGTCAATGATACCCATGGCCATACTGCTGGCGATGAGGTCCTCACTGAGTTTGCCCGGCGTATCTCCCAATCCGTCCGCGGCATTGACCTGGCCGCACGCTATGGCGGTGAGGAATTCGTCGTCATCATGCCAGAAACGTCGCTGCAGATTGCTGGCAAAGTGGGTGAGCGGCTGCGCGCTATCACTGCAGGCACGCCTTTTGCCATTTCAGGCGAAGCGGGCAGCTTGGATGTGACCGTGAGCATTGGGATAGCAGAGCTAACAGCGGAGGATGCTGACCCAACCGCGCTCATGGAACGCGCGGACGAAGCGCTCTATGATGCAAAGCATGGCGGCCGCAACCGCGTGTGTTTGGCTGAAGACCCCAGCGCCCCGCAGCAAGAGCAGCGCGAGGCCAGCTAGGCGTAAAGGGCTAAAGCGCCCCTATTTAATTTTGGCTTCTTTAAACTCGACGTGCTTGCGCGCGACGGGGTCATATTTCCGCACAACCATTTTTTCCGTCATGGTGCGCGGGTTTTTCTTCGTCACGTAAAAATAGCCTGTGTCAGCCGTGCTCACGAGCTTGATTTTAATGGTGGCTGGTTTGGCCATCCTGCCTCTCCAAAAAAGCGTTTCTATCCGGGTGCGGCCGCAGCCGGTCTGTTGCTTAGACGGGCGCCGCGCGAAGCGCCGCAGATGGCTCATTTAGGGGGCTATGTCAAGGCTCTTTGACGAACACCGCCATTGAAACGGCCCATTAACTGCTCTGCCTATAGGCTATGGCCCATGCAGGAAAACCGCAGCTAAGGCCCATGTCATGACACAAATGCCAAGCGACTTCATTGGCGAGGATTTGCTGGAAGACTTCCTGCAGCGCGCGACAGAGACGCTCACGCAGCTCGAAGCACTCACGGCAAGCGAAGAGGATGCCTCCCTCAGCGCTTTCCGCCGCGACCTCCACAGCATGAAGGGCAATGCGCAGGTCTATGGCCTCCAAGACCTGGCAACCCTCTGCCACCGGCTTGAAGATGCGCTTGGGCAAGACAGTGTGTGGACCGATGGGCTGCGCACGCAAAGCAGCATTTACCTGGTCCACC
>JBCCDR010000489.1:0-1857 GCA_039030675.1 Pseudomonadota bacterium
CAAAGACGGCCTCTCTCGCAGGGGGCGATACGGTGACGCTGCATTGCGATGTCTCCAGTGAAGACGACTGCGCCAAAGTGGTCAAGCGCGCCCTCGATGACCATGGCGTGGTTGATCTGGTATGCTCCAATGCGGGCGTCGGCTTTTCCGACGGGCCTGATTGGATGGCCACAAGCCAAACCAACGCGCAATGGACCAAGGCGTGGGGCATCAACGTGATGGCGCATGTGTATTTCGCCCGCGCGGCCTTACCAGCCATGATCAAGCAAGGGGCAGGGCATTTTATCATCACCGCCTCTGCCGCTGGCCTCATCACACAGACAGGCTATGCGGTTTATTCAACCACCAAACATGCAGCCGTTGGCTTTGCAGAAAGCCTGGCCATCACCCATGGCGATGATGGCGTTGGCGTCACGCTACTGTGCCCGCAGGCGGTGAATACCAACTTGATTCAACTGGTCGAAGGTGGCGCGGCCAGCGTCGATGGCGTGCTCGAGCCCGATGACGTGGCTGCCATGACATTTGATGGTGCCGAAGCGGGCGAGTTCTTGGTCACCGCCCATACCACGGTGCTTGGCTACTGGCGCAACAAGGTGGAAAACTATGGGCGCTGGATTGGCGGCATGCGCAAATTCCGCCGTGCGCTGATTGAGAAGACAGGCCGGCCCGTCTAAGGCGTCTGCGTCGCTGGCGCGGTTTGCTGGCCTGGTTGCGGCGAGAGGGCTGCTTTTTTCTCCGTTTGGTATTGCCATAGCGCTGCTCCAAGCACCGCAATGACCGCCAACAGGTGAATCAGAGCAGGGGTGCGCGCTAGCCATTTAAGGCCGGCACTCTCCACGCGCCATCCGACCATGAGCACGGCGATCGCGCCGACGAGCGCCGCGACGTGCCAGCCGAAAAAGATCATCAATCGATTGAGGCCGCGGGTAAAGCCCTCACCCGTTGGTTCCACACCCATGACGGAAAAGAAGGAATAGACGAACACACAAAGCCAAAGGAAAAAGCCAAGTTTGATGCGTGTTGACGTCTGCATAATGATGCCCACTAGATGATGGAGGCCATTGCCGATGTGACTGGCGTAGCACACCCTCCGCATAATTTGCTAAGACTGCGCAACGCCGCATAGCGAAAGGAATTTGTTTTGCTGCCTTTTATCCGTTTGCTTGTCCTTGCCTTGTGTTTGTTGCCTCCGGTTTTGGCGCATGCGCAAAGCCCAGAAGAGGCAATTACAGCCGCCGCGGAGACATGGTCACAGCGCTACGCTGCCAAAGATTTAGAAGGGCTGATGGCGCTCTATCATGAAGAGGCGATGCTCTTCACACAGGGCGCGCCTGCCTTGATAGGACGCAGCGCCATTCGTGATTATTTTGCGCAGAGCTTTGCGCGCACCAGGGGCGGTAAAATCGCTTTTAAAGTCGAGAGCATTCGCGTGTTTGATGACGTGGCGCATTTTGTATCTCTGTTTAAAATGGAGATCGATGCCGGCGGCGCGGCGCCTATTGTGGCCGTCGGTCGGTCAATGCTTGTCTATAAACGCGACGCCTTTGGTCATTGGCTCTTGTTCGCAGACATGGATAACCAGGCGCCAGATGCACAGGCCAGCGCTTTTGAGTGAGCACGTCATGAGGACGCTTTAACCGTGTCACTCAATCTCCAAGGAGAGTGGGTCCTGGTGACCGGCGCATCGTCTGGAATCTGGGAAATACGACCCGGAGGTCGTGCTACCAACCTATGCGTTCTTAAACATTGGAGGCATTCAGTTTTGGGATTGGAACAACGCTGGGTTTGGGCCTTTGGGCTTTCGCGGGGCCCTGGCCTGGAGTAGCGACACGTTCTTTTATCAGATTGGCCGAGGTG
>JBCCDR010000490.1:0-1839 GCA_039030675.1 Pseudomonadota bacterium
CAGCGCAGATTTGAGGCGTTCTGACGTACCGCCTGCGTTCGTGTCCATGCTGGCGCTTGAAAGAATATTCGCGATCGCGCCTTCATCAGCTTCAGCAATAATGCGCTCGCCTTCGGCATGGGCGGCTTCATCGGTTTCCGCGGTGATCAAACCGAAAAGAGCGTAGGTGCCCACGGTGCGGCCCTGCGCGCTGCCTTTGGCTTTCAGGCTGTGGCTAATCTCTTTGAGTTTTGCCGGCTGTGCCATGACGAAGTTTTGATTGGCCTGTGCGGCGACAAACTCCACGCCTTTGGGCGATTGGCCCGCGCTCACAATTTCAATGGGGTGCTTGGGCGTGGGCAGACAGCTGCAGTCTTCCAGGTCATAATATTCGCTTTTGTGGGTCGTGCGGCCATTCGCCCACAGGTCTTTCAGGATCGTCACATAATCGGAGGCGAGCTCATATCGCTTCTCGTAATACTCATCGCCGCGCCACAGCCCCATCTGCGTGTATTCCGGCTTGTTCCACCCGGTCACAATATTAAGGGCGCAGCGTCCGCCGGAGATATCATCCAGCGTGGCCATCATGCGCGCCACATAGGCTGGATGCTGGGTCAGCAGTGTAACGCTGGGCACCAAGCCAATGCGGTCTGTCGCAGCAGCCAGGCCTGACATTAAGGTGAAGGTCTCCAGGCACGCGTCCCAATAGCCCGTCTCGCCGCCGAAGCCGCGAAATTTCATCATGGACAGGACGAAGTCGAGGCCTTGTTTCTCCGCCTCTTTAGTGATGGCGAGATTATGCTCGAAGGTGGGTAGATAAGGCTCAACAGCCTTGGAGACGATATATCCGTTGCTGCCATTGGGCAGGAAAACACCAAATTTCATCGCCCTTCACCCCTTTGCTATGCGCGGTTAGACTTTGGTGAAGTCAGCTTTCCTTTTTTCGAGGAAGGCTGCAACCCCTTCACGGAATTCAGGGCTGCGGCCAGCAATTTTCTGATACTTGCGCTCCATCTGAAGCTGCGTGCTCATGTCGTTGCTTAACGAGGTGTTGGCCATTTCGCGGATCAATGAAATCGCCCGCGTTGGTCCATTGGCTAGTTTCACAGCCACGGCCATGGCGCGCTCCATCAGCGCTTCATCGTCGACAACCTCATACACGAGGCCCCAGTCTTGCGCGGTCTCTGCTGGGATTTTCTCTCCAAGCATCATCATCGCAGCTGCGCGCGCTTCACCAATGCGGCGCGGCAGGAAGAAGGAGCTGCCAGCATCGGGCACCAGGCCAATGTTGACGAATGCTTGCAGGAAATATGCGGATTTGGCGGCGATAGCGATATCGCCAGCGATGGCGAAGCTACAACCCGCGCCTGCTGCGCCGCCATTGACTGCGGTGACGACCGGGACGCGCAGTGATGCGAGGCGCTGAATGATTGGATTGTAGTCGCGCTCCAACGTGAGCCCGACGTCGAGTTTCTTCATCGCATCCTTATCGCCGCCGCTGGGCAAGCCGCCGCCGGCTAGGTCAGCACCAGAGCAAAAGCCGCGGCCAGAGCCTGTGATCAGCAGGCAGCGCACGCCGCCATCGGGGTCTTCGCAAATGTCCAAATAGCTGCGGATTTCGCTGAGCATTTGGTTTGAAATGGCATTCAGCCTGTCGGGCCGATTGAGCGTGAGAACGCCAACGCTGTCTTGGATGTCAAAAGTGGCGTGAAGGTCGGCCATGCGCGCTCCTCTGAGTCAAATCGTGAGACGCGACAATAGCGAAAGGCGGCCGCAATCCAAGAGGAAGAAAGCCAGCACTATCAGTTTTCTAAGGACCGGCGTTAAAGCCCTCTAGCGGGCTGAGACCTTCAAAAAGTC
>JBCCDR010000491.1:0-1834 GCA_039030675.1 Pseudomonadota bacterium
ATCTTGCATGGAAAACCCGATGGTGCCGAGCGCAACGGCAACCAGCAGCCGTGCGCCGCCATAATCACTGCGGAAATGGGTCCAAGCCTCTTGGAAAGATGGATGTTTGATATCCGGCCGCGTGACGGCTGGTTGGCGCGCTTCTTGTTTCCACAAAGCGATAAGGTTGAGGAACATCGTCGCCACGGCAGCGCCCTGAATGACCTGAATGAGGCGCACGGAGCTGAAGTCTTCCAGCAGCAGGCTGAAGGCAATGGCGCTCACCAGCATGCCGACGAGGAGCATGACATAGAGCAAGGCAATCACGCGCGGCCGGCTGGCTTTGGGCGCGATGTCGTTGGCCAGTGCAAGTCCAGCGGTTTGCACCGTGTGGACGCCAACGCCGGTCATCAGGAAGGCAAGCGCGGCGGCGATGGGCCCGATCCAATCTGGTCCAAGCGTTTGCGATTGCAGCAGCAACAGCGCGAAGGGCATGATTGCAAGGCCGCCAAATTGCAAGATGGAGCCGAACCAGATGTAGGGAACGCGCCGCCAGCCCAGCAAAGAGCGGTGCGTGTCTGATTTATAGCCAATCAGCGCGCGCAGCGGGGCAAAGACGAAGGGCAGGGCAACCATCACCGCGACCAATGCAGAGGAGACGCCAAGCTCTAAAATCATAACGCGATTAAGCGTGCCCGTGAGAAGCACGGTGGCCATGCCCACCGCCACTTGGAACAGCGATAAGCGCAGCAAACGACCCAGAGGCAAATCATCGCTCGCCGCATCTGCAAAGGGCAGGAAGCGGGTCCCGACGGCTTGCCACAGCTGGGCGAAGGATGTGCGTTTTGCCGTCACTTGACACGCAGCTCCATGGCTTGGGATTTATAAAAGGCTGACGAGATCTTGTTGCTGCGCTCAATGCGAAAGCCGGACAACGCATCGGAAGTGCTGATGGCCTTTTCAAGCCGCTTTTGGCTGATCGGCACAATCGCTGGAGACCGGTTGTCGCGCGGGAACAGCTGGCCAGCGGCATGCATGACTGTCAGCATTGGCGTCTTTGGCGCAAAGGTGAAGAGGAGCGCCTTATCAGTCCGCGCGGCAAAGCCTTCCAGCAGCGTGAGCGCATTTGGCAAAGCATAGTGAATGATGCTGTCCATGCTCACGACGTAATCAAAACGGCCAAATGCCGGATCTGTCATATCTCCGCAGTGATAGGAGATAGAGTCGCTTGTATCATTGCCGGCGCTGCGCTCTTGGGCGACATCGATGAGGGCTTGTGACAAGTCGATGGCTGTCACATCGGCGCCGCGGCGTGCCGCTTCCACTGCAAACATGCCGGTCCCGCAGCCAGCGTCCAGGACGCGGGCCCCGGAGAGATCATCTGGTAGCCAGCTGAGCAGTGTATTGCGCATCGCATCGCGTCCAGCGCGCACCGTCGCACGGATGGCGCTCACCGGCCCGTTGGAGGTCAGCGCGACCCATTTGTCTGCCGCTGTGTCCCCAAAATAGGTTTCCAGCTCGCCGCGACGGTATTTATAGGCTGCGTCAGTCATGGACGGCGATCCTCAATCAAATCCCAGGAAGTCAAAGATTTCCCGGTCTTTCATGGGTGTCGGTTTGAAAGGATCGCGCCCGTCCCACAGCAACTGTGCTAGGTTGAGATACTCTTCTTGAACGGCCGTGAGTTCCGGCGATTCCTCCATCTCAAAAATCGTGGATTTTTTCAGCCGGGAGCGCCGAATGACGTCCAAATCTGGGAAGTGCGCCACCTTGTCGAGGCCGACGGCGGCGTTAAACCGGTCAATCTCATCGGTCGCTTTGGAGCGGTTGGCGATGACCCCGCCGACCCGCACAT
>JBCCDR010000492.1:0-1812 GCA_039030675.1 Pseudomonadota bacterium
AGGCCTTGCATGGCGTTCACACCTTGCGACCCGACATAGAGCGTGAGCTTGCCGGTTTCCGGGTCATCATGGCCCACAGCAGCGCGGTTCTCCATGGTGTTCGGGGCGACGCGGTTGTTGACGACTTCAATGCTGGTGACGTGGTGCGCGTCTGCGAAAGCGGCGTCCACAGCGTCTTTATCACCGGCTTGCCAGTCAAAGACTTCGTTGTTTGGAATATGATCCCAAATCTGTTCTGAGCCCGCGGCTCTTGCAGAAGCAAGATCATGGACCGCTGGGAGGTCTTCAATATCGACCATCACAGCTTCGGCTGCATCGCGTGCTGCTTGGCGTGTTTCAGCAACCACGAAGGCAACAGGGTCACCCACACAGCGCACCTTGTCTTTCACCAAAATCGGGCGCTGGGTGTAATGCTGCTTGGAGCCATCGACGTTATCAAGATCGGTAATACACGGGATGTCGCCATAGTCGGCGATGTCATCGTAGGTGTAGATCGCCAGCACGCCATCCATCTCTTTGGCGTCATCGGTGTCGATGGATAGGATTTTGCCATGGGCATAAGGCGACCGAACGGTTGCCATATAGGTCATGCCCTCGATTTGCACATCGTCCGTATAGCGGCCTTGGCCGGTGACGAGGCGGGCATCTTCAAGCCGGCGTGGGGATTGGCCTTTTCCGAATTTCATCAACATCTCTCCAGGTGAAATTAGACTCTAATATGCCGCGCTGCCAGGCAGCTGCGCAATCCTTCCTTATAGGTAGGGTACAAAAGTGTGAGGCCAAATGCCTCCTTTATTTTTGTGTTCGCTACCCGTCTACATTGAGAATAAAATTGTCTCCCGCGCGGTGACAATGCGGCATCTTCGTAGGCCACAAGCGGCGGTGCTTCGATGCCGAGCAACTCACAGGCATAGTCCTCGACCACATGTTGCGGTGTCGGCGCGTCGTCCGCCACATTGAAAATCCCGCCGATATGAGGGTTGAGTGCGGACGCGACCAAAGCCTGAACAATGTCATCCACGTGAATGCGGCTGAAGACATGGCCAGCTTTGTCAATGCGGCTGAGCGCGCCTTTCTCCGCACGCTCTAGCGCGCTGCGGCCCGGCCCATAAATGCCTGGCAAGCGGAATATGGTCGCACCGTGCTCACGCCATTGGGCGTCTGCGATTTCGCGCGCCTGGTTTGTGCCGCCCGTTGCCGGTGTCGTTTCATTCACCCAAGCGCCATCATGGTCGCCATAAACGCCAGTCGTTGAGAGATAGGCTATCCATGCTGCCGACGGCGTAAAGCGCTGTAAAATCGGGTCTGGGTTACTCTCATCAGCAGCGCGTTGCTGCGGCGGGACGGTGCTTAAGATATGGGTGCTGTTTTGGACCGCTTCTTCGAAAGTGTCATCCATAGCAAAGGCATTGATGCCAAACTCGCGCAGCTTTTGGGATTTCTCAGCTGAGGTCACACTGCCAGAGACCTCCCAGCCAAGCAGGCGCATGACCTGCGCAAAACGCAGGCCAGTAAAGCCAAGCCCAAAAACGAAAAGCGTTTGTTTGGTCACGACAGGGGTTTTCCAGGCAGCCAGCCTTTCGGCGCCATTTTAAAGGTCTCAAACAGGAAAGCTGGCGTGACCGTGCAGCCCACCAAGGACCAGCCAAAGGGGGCATAGGCGCTTTGCCACGCATGGGCCGGCACAACCACTTGCGGGCGCATATCCCGGTCTAAATCGGGCCCGATGATATGCAGTGCGCTCGTTTTGGCATCTTCACTAATCGAGAGCTCAAGCGGCATGCCAGCGTGATAGTGCCAAATCTCAACAGC
>JBCCDR010000493.1:0-1810 GCA_039030675.1 Pseudomonadota bacterium
ACCGCCAAACGGATCAAGCACCACGCCGCCAGGCGGGCAGGTCGCAAGGATGCAGGGCACAACCAGCGCTGGCGGAAATGTGGCGAAATGCGCGTCTGAATAGGCCGCCGTTGCAATCTCCCACACCGGCGGAGGGACAAGCGGCGCAAGATCAGGCTCGTAATTGCGCAGCAGGCGACCCTCACCGCGCGGCACATCATCAAGATGCTTGTGGTTCACGCCACCTTCATGACGCGGGTCAACGCCGCGCTTGCGCGTGGATGGGCGGCCAACGGCCTTCATGGGCCGGGCTGCATTTTTTCCAGCATAAGCCCGCAACGACCCTTGCTGCATGTCGATATTTTGAGCCAGGCGAGCGACAGAGGATGCCTGCATAGGCATGCGGACAGCGGCGGAATCATAGAAGGCATGTGCGCTCTTGGTGAGCAAGAACAGCTGCTCATGCGCTGCAGAAGGCCTGTAGCGGCCAGAACTATCCGGCATAGCATTGGGCTTGGCCCAAACAATGTCACTGCGCACCCACCATCCATCCTCCTGGAGGGCGATGGCCAGGCGATAGGGCATCAAGCACAGATCCTTAGGCTTGAGAGCGCCGCCAACTGTTGACACTGGCTTATCGCGAAACGTTCGGTCGTCTTTGCCTGCCGCTTTCGTGGATGCTGCGCTGCGGCCATTGGGCGCACTGGCGTAGCAATCGCCGTAGTTGAGCCACAGGCTGGCCTCGGGCTTCATGACACGGCGAACGCTGCGGAACACTTCAACCAGCACAGCGATGTGTTCGCCCAAGCTGGCCTCCAGGCCTATCTGGCCCGCCACACCATAGTCGCGCAGGCCCCAATAGGGTGGGCTGGTGACCACACAGTCGACGCTATCATCTGGCATGGTCGCCAGCTGCGCGCGCGCGTCCCCTATGAGAATGGTGACAGTCATCGCGGCGCCTGCACCACTGGGGGATGGTCCGCGCGCCACTCTTCAAGCAGCTTTTCAAACAGCTTTTCAAACACAAAGTACGCGCCCATGCCCCGCTTTGGGATCAAGCGGTCAACCACGGCGCGAGCGGCCTCAATAAAATCGCGGCGCGGCGCAAGATGCTCCAGCGCCTCAAACGGCACGGGCCAGCGTAGCGCGGCATTGTTTTTCTGGAGTAAACTGGCCTCAACGTGCAGCAAAATCATGTCAATACGCTTGACAGCGGGGTCCAGGTCCAGGCCGTAGGGCACGCCCGCCCAGGCCATGATCGCGCCGCGCAGGCCCTCTTGATAGTGGCACACCACATCCTCCGGCTCCTTCGCCGGGGCGGGAATGTCCGTTAAATAAGCCTCTTCAGCGTCATGCAGCAGGGCCTGCATTTGCAAATCAGGGGACAAGCCAAAAGACTTTGCCAAATCGTAGGCGCACAGGCTGTGCTGGATCACCCACCAGGGCTGTGTGGTCTGCCCGCCAAAGCGCGCCGCGCGCGAAAGGCCTGTGGCGATATCGCTCACCAAAAAATCAGAGCGCTCTGGCCGCGCCAGATCAATCGTGCGCCCGCTGGCGGTGTTGAGCAAAGGGGGAACACTCATAGCGCAGCCGTGCCTTGCGCATGCAGCGCGACGGCCAAAAGAACACCGCCAAGCAGGCCGCTGGCAGCGCCCAGCCGCGCAGGCAGCACGGCCATCAACCCCATGAACACCAGCCCGAGCAGCGACAGCATGAACCAAAGCAGAAACCCGGCCATCACGCATGCCCCGCCTTGTGGTGGGATGGCATGGCTGCCCGGGCTTCCCGTTCAGCCCCTGCGGCCTCGCGCCATAGCGCGGCGACAAGCGCG
>JBCCDR010000494.1:0-1808 GCA_039030675.1 Pseudomonadota bacterium
CAGCTGAAGGATGAGGGCGCGGCTATTCTGCTGAACGAATATACAGCAGGCCCCGGCGGCTTGCTGCCTGATGCGACGCAGGCGATGATGGACGGCTTTGCCGCGCCGCGCGCGCTGATCGGCCGGGATGTTTATGTGACCGCGCTTGAAGAACTTGGCTTTGAAATCCGCGTGAATGAAGATCAAAGCGCGCAGCACCTGAAAGATATCGCAGCGGGCTGGACACGCATGGACGAGCGCCTCGTCAGCACTGACGAGCCCTTCGACCTAGCAAAGAATGCGGGTCTGATCAGCCAGGAAACGGCCCGCTGGAGCGCAATCTCATCTGCTCTGCGCGAAGGCACGCTGCAATACGCGCGCATCCTTGCGATTCTTTAAGGCCAACTGCGTCAATATCCTGCTGGCACAGCGCGGCGCGCGGTGATACACGCAGCGCCATGACACCGCTAGAAAACATCCGCAACTTCGCGATCATTGCCCATATCGACCACGGCAAATCCACACTCGCCGACCGGCTGATCCAAACATGCGGCGGGCTGACCGAGCGCGAGATGACAGAACAAGTGCTCGATAGTATGGATATCGAGCGCGAACGCGGCATCACGATCAAGGCGCAGACTGTCCGCCTGGACTATAAAGGCAAGGACGGTCAGGACTACGTGCTCAACCTCATGGATACGCCAGGCCATGTGGATTTTGCCTATGAAGTGTCGCGCTCGCTGGCGGCGTGCGAAGGCTCTATTTTGGTGGTGGACGCCAGCCAGGGCGTGGAAGCGCAAACACTGGCGAATGTTTACCAGGCCATCGACAATGACCATGAAATGGTTGTCGTGCTCAACAAGGTGGATTTGCCTGCCGCTGAGCCAGAGCGCGTGAAGCGGCAAATTGAAGATGTGATCGGCATTGATGCTTCCGGCGCTGTGGAAGTCTCCGCAAAAACCGGACTGAATGTGCCCGCCGTGCTAGACGCAATCGTGGGCACACTGCCCGCCCCTAAAGGCGATCCGGACGCACCGCTCAAAGCTATGCTGGTTGACAGCTGGTATGACCAATATCTTGGCGTGGTGGTGCTCATCCGCGTGGTGGATGGGACCATCAAAAAGGGCATGCAAATCCGCATGATGAATGCTGGTACGGACCATCTGGTAGACCAGGTGGGCGTGTTTGAACCCAAGACCACGAAAGTGGACGCGCTTGGGCCGGGGGAGATGGGCTTTTTCACTGGCGCGATTAAAGAAGTGGCCGAGACGAATGTGGGCGACACCATCACCGAGGCAAAGCGCCCAGCCAACCAGCCGCTTGACGGATTTGTTCCCTCACAGTCCGTTGTTTTTTGCGGCCTGTTCCCTTCAGACGCGAACGACTTTGAGCGCCTGCGTGAATCGCTGGGCAAATTGCGGCTCAACGATGCATCCTTTGAGTTTGAGATGGAGACATCCGCCGCGCTTGGCTTTGGCTTCCGCTGCGGGTTTTTAGGGCTGCTCCATCTCGAAATCATTCAAGAGCGCCTGAGCCGGGAATTCGACCTCGACCTGATCACCACCGCGCCATCCGTAGTCTATAAGATGCACATGACCGATGGCAGCATGACCGAGCTTCATAACCCGGCGGACATGCCCGACCCGGTGAAGATCGATTTCATTGAAGAGCCATGGATTGAAGCCAACATCTTGGTGCCCGACGAGCATCTCGGCGCAGTGCTGAAATTATGCCAGGACCGGCGCGGCATTCAAAAAAACCTGACCTATGTCGGCAGCCGCGCCATGGCGGTGTATGAGCTGCCGCTCAATGAAGTCGTGTTTGACTTC
>JBCCDR010000495.1:0-1806 GCA_039030675.1 Pseudomonadota bacterium
CCGCCCGCGCCCATGCCCGCGACCATTTTGACCTAGCAACGTGCACCGAGAAGGTGCGCGCGCTGTATGAAGCTGACTAGCCGCCCGCTATAAGGCGTCACATAACCGGCGTCTCAGACGCCGATGCCGATGGCGATGATAGGGCAGGCTCCGTCATATCCGATGCGGGGGCCTGTGGCTGGCCTTGCACCTCAGCAATCAAACCATCTAAAAACTGGCTGATGTTCTCTTTAATGGAGCCTTCATTGGCCAGGCGAAGACGCTCCACGCCCACAAAGGCATCACTCATGCTGGCGGTGTAAGGTGATACAATCTCCTGCTCAAACACAACGGCATCATCCGCATCGCGCACGGTGTATTTGACAGTGGATGTGACAGTGAAACTAAAGCCCATCACGGGCTGCTTTACTTTCACGAGCTCCGCTTGAACGCTATAGGTCGCATCGCCCACTGCAAGCATTGTGTGCGCAGATAAGGATTGGCGCAGGGCTTCTGCAAAATCCTCGTTGGACACATTCGACTTCCACAGCGGACTGGTTTCCTTACCGCCCTCAATCTGGTCGACCGCCACGCTTTCAAACAAGGGGGAGGATTGCGCAATGATGCGTGTTTCATCCACAGGCACCATCATAGCGCCGGGCTTTGCAGCACTCGCGCAGCTGGCCAGCAGCAACGCTGATGCGCACAGACCGACAATTTGTTTCGTTGAAAACATAAGCTTCCCCAACTGAATTTATTGTTTCTAATCTTCACGTAAATCAGGTTATGACGCTTGCGCAATGACTATTCGCGAAACACGAGTAACAAGGCCCGCCCTTCACCGCGCCAAGGGCCTCGCGGCATGCGCCTTCATAGTGGTGCTTAGCAGCTGCGGCGGCCGGGTGGCACAGCCCATCGAAGCCGTTAAACCGCTGGATGACGTCCTCACCTGCGCGCATTTTCAAGCGGAGAAAAAGAACAACGACTTCCGGCTGACAGAGCTGGTCGGCGAGCGCAAAGAAAGCGTCCGCGATAATGTGGGGATGATGGTCTCATCGCCGTTCTTTCTCGATTTGAAGAACAGCGAAAAAGTCGAAGCCGAAGCGCTAGAGCGCCGCAACGGGCAGCTTACGTTCTTAATGCTCTCAGCTGACTGCGATGAAGCGCTTGGTCTGGGCCAAGCCGGCGGCAGCGCTCCGCAACCCTAGTCCGAGCGCTACACTGGCCTATCCGCCCGTTTTCTCCATGGCGCGCAGGAAAGCCGGGCGCGCAATGTTTTTGGCGTGATAGGCAGTGAGCGCGGGATAGTCTTTCAGCAGCTCCATGCCAGCGGCCATATGGGTCATGAACGTCACGCCCACATCGGCAGCTTGGAAGCTGTCGCCGCAGACATAGTCATTGGCGGACAGATGGCTCTCTAAATATCCTAAATGGAGGTCCAGCTCGCCTTGGGTGAAGCCATCGACACCGGGATTGCGGGGCGGGCCGCTCATGTTGGTGATGAGCTGGAACATGAGCGGCAAAATCCCCGAGCTTTCGGGGTAGTGCAACCACTGCATAAAGCGTATCTGCGCATGGACGTCTGATGCAGGCGGGCTTAGGCGGTTGCTATCGTCATAATGGGCGCACAGCAAGCTGGCGATGACGCCCGACTCAGCGATGGTGTAAGGCTCGCCGGCAATCTCCATCTCCACCACCGGAGATTTCCCAAGCGGGTGGGCGTCTTTCAGTTCTGGCGGCGCACGGCTCGTGTCCAGCCGATCATAGATTTTCAGCCCATAATCAAGGCCGAGCTCTTCCAAAAGCCAAACGGTAAACACCGACCGG
>JBCCDR010000496.1:0-1790 GCA_039030675.1 Pseudomonadota bacterium
GGCGCCGAAAAATCTGCTTGCTGTTTTGAAGACGGCTGAACCCAGCTAATCACGCCTTAGCTGCGTCATTCAGGCCAGTGTGCTCCTTTTTAGCCACTTTGCCTTGAAACTATCATGAAAGTGCGTAATTTTCCGGCGAATTGGCGGGCCCTTTGATATACACAAGGCGCGTCTAAGCTGAATTGCGCTGGAATAGCTGGAAAATCTCATGAGCGTACGTCCCTACCGCGATATTTATCGCCGTGAATGCCGCAAGATTATGGTTGCTCTGTGCCGGTTGGCGGCGATGCGCCAATCACCGTTCAATCCATGACCAACACGCTCACCCATGATGTCAAAGGCACCATGGAACAAATCCGTGCGCTGGAAGAAGCCGGCGCCGATATCATTCGCGTCAGCTGTCCCGATGAGGAGTCGACAGCGGCCATGCCAACCATTTGCCGCGAAGCAAATGTGCCCATCGTCGCTGACATCCACTTCCACTATAAGCGCGCGCTTGAAGCTGCTGATGCAGGCGCTGCGTGTTTGCGCATTAATCCCGGCAATATCGGGTCTGAAGAGCGCGTCAAAGAAGTGGTGCGCGCTGCCAAGGCCAATGGCTGCGCCATCCGCATTGGTGTGAATGCCGGCTCGCTGGAGCGTCATTTGCTTGAAAAATATGGTGAGCCTTGCCCAGAAGCGATGGTGGAAAGCGCGCTCGACCACGCAAAAATTCTTGAAGACAACGACTTCTTTGAAACCAAAATTTCCTGCAAAGCCTCAGACGTTTTCTTGGCCGTTGCCGCCTATCAGGGGCTGGCCGAAGCTTGTGACTATCCCTTGCACCTTGGCATAACCGAAGCTGGAGCGCTGCGTGCCGGCACAGTGAAATCCTCTATTGGGATGGGCATGCTGCTCTGGTCAGGCATCGGGGATACCATCCGTGTGTCGCTATCAGCTGACCCTGTGGAAGAAATCAAAGTTGGCTTTGATATGCTCAAAGCGCTCGGCCTGCGCCACCGCGGTGTGCGCATTGTGTCTTGCCCCTCTTGTGCGCGCCAGGCCTTCCCTGTGATTAAAACGGTTGAGCTGCTGGAAGAGCGGCTATCTCATATTTCGACGCCGCTTTCGCTGTCGATTATCGGCTGTGTGGTCAATGGACCAGGTGAAGCGCGCGAGACCGATATTGGCCTTACCGGCGGCGGCAATGGCAACCATATGGTTTATCTGTCCGGCGTCACCGACCATAAAATCAAAGACGATACACTGGTTGACCACATCGTCGAACTCGTTGAGGCCAAAGCCGAAGAAATGGAAGCTGCAGCCAAAGCAGGCGCTGAGGCGGCTTAGCCAATCCCTTTTGAAGCTAAAAGACAATGACAAAACTTCAGCCCGTGCGGGGCACGCGGGATATATTCGGCGCTGACGCATCTGCGTTTGAACATGTTGTGGACACCTTTCGCAGCGTTGCCAAACGCTTTTGTTTTCAGCCTGTCGCAACCCCGATTTTTGAATTCACGCCCGTCTTTGCCCGCACCATGGGCGATACGTCCGATGCCCTGCGCGGCCGGCTGCCATGGATCGTGCGCGCGGCGCTTGCACTGGGTGCCGCGGCCCTTGCGGTAAACGCCGCGATGACCTTCCTGAACCCTGCAGAGCGTCTCGGGATCGAGGGCGCGATGGGCTATGTCGTAGGCGGGGCGATGCTGATCGCGGCCTGCCTCGTGCTGTCGACCTGCATGGGGGGATCGCGAATGACATTCCACTGGCCGCTGCTGTTGAAGGCGGTGTCGCCACCTATAAAAAATCAC
>JBCCDR010000497.1:0-1762 GCA_039030675.1 Pseudomonadota bacterium
CTACAACGGCGCGGACATGACAAAGCCTGAAGAAATCAAAGGCTTGATTGCCGAAGCTGAAGAGACCTTTGGGGCCGTCGATATCCTCATTAACAATGCTGGCATTCAATATGTTGAGAAGATTGAGGATTTCCCTGACCATAAATGGGAGGCCATCATTGCCATCAACATGTCCTCCAGCTTTTATACGATCAAAGCCGCGATGCCGGGCATGAAACAGCGCGGCTATGGCCGGATTATGAATATCGCCTCAGCGCATGGATTGTCTGCTTCTCCCTATAAATCCGCTTATGTGAGCGCTAAGCACGGCGTTGTCGGGATGACCAAAGTGGTCGCTCTTGAAGTGGCTGAAGAGAACATCACGGTGAATGCCATCTGCCCTGGCTATGTCAAAACACCTATGGTGGAAGGCCAGATTGCTGACCAAGCCAAAGTGCATGATATGACGGCGGAAGAAGTGGTGCGCGAGGTTATCTTAGAGCGGCAGCCTAATAAGCGTTTTGTGGAAGTGGATGAGTTGGCGGGTCTTGCGCTGTTTTTGGCAACGCCGGCGGGCCGGTCTATGACAGGCCGGGCTATTTCCGTCGACGGTGGCTGGACAGCGCGATAAGCTGTTAGCACATCTTGGTTTTTGGGAGAAGACTATGAGCCGTATCGTTGCTTACGCCGTGTCATGCTATGATAAGCCAGGGCCAAATGCGGCGCGTATCCGCGATGAGAAGATGGCCGAGCACCTAGCGCATATCGAAGAAACGCTCGACCAGCTGTGGCTGGCGGGGCCGCTCTTTGATGGCGAAGATGTGGTCGGGTCCTTATTGATTTTAAAGGCCGAGAGCGAAGCAGAGGCCTTGTCCATGGCCAAGAGCGACCCTTATGGCAAAGCAGGTATTTGGGAGCGCATTGAAGTGCGCCGCTTCGTCGGGGCAGCGGGTGACTGGGTGGGCGGCAAAACCTGGTGATGCGCCTTGGCGCTTTGGCTGCGCTTTTATGTCTCTTTTTTGGGCCTGCTGGCGCGGAAAGTCCTGCGCGCCGTTATAGCTTAAGCGACGCTGCAGCCCGCCCTGTTGTGCGCGTGTTGGTGGATGACTCGGCCCAAGGTGGGCGCTTCCGCAATGGGACGGGTGTCTTGGTGGGGCGCTGCGATGTCATGCTGACCGCCAAGCATGTCCTGGCTGTCACGGGCGTAGAACAGCTTCAGGTCTATTCGCCGCAGCTGCGCGGCAAGGCGGTAGCGGGGGTTGTTGATGCCGCTGCTCAGCACCTGCGCAATGGAGACGGAGACGACCCCGCCGGCTTTGATGATGATGTCGCTGTCGTGCGCTTAGCGGCCTGTCCAACGCATCATTTCGTGCCTTTTGAGCAGATCAAGCCGCTGCAATTTCAACACTTAAAGCAGCTGCGCAGTGCTGGGTTTGCCTGCGATAGTAGCCACCAACGTGCGCCAGAGATTATCCGCTTTACAGGACGTGTTGCATCAGCGCCTGTGGTTGGTGGATTATCGCGCCAGGTGCGGCTGGTGCCAGGCGCGCGCCCTGGTCAATCTGGCGCGCCGGTCTTTAGTTTTTCGTCCGATAGCCAACAACGCGCGCTGCATATGCTGCTGGTTGCAACGGTGCGCACTCAGGCATCGCCGGTGGGCTGCGGTGTTGATGAAAACACCGGTCAATCGGCGGCGGGGCATGCCGCCTTTGGTGCTGTTTTGACCGAGCGTTTTATCGCATCGCTTGAGGACTATGTGATTGGTCTTGGCGCGCGGCGCTAG
>JBCCDR010000498.1:0-1745 GCA_039030675.1 Pseudomonadota bacterium
AATCCGAGGCGTTTACAGATGAAGCGAGCCTAGCGCGGCACGCTGGCATAGAGATTCAGACGGTGGCGGGCGATGACGATCTCTTTAAAGTCACGCAGCCGAGTGATTTTGCAAAAGCAGAGGCCTTTATGACAAACAACCCTCAAGACGTGCGCGTGGGTATGGGCTTTGATGTGCATGCTTTTGAAGATGGGAATGCGGTTATCTTATGCGGCATTTCCTTGCCGCACACGAAAAAGCTGAAAGGTCATTCAGATGCGGATGTTGGGCTGCATGCTTTGACAGATGCTGTGTTGGGAGCCATTGGCGCCGGCGATATTGGCGATCATTTTCCGCCAAGCGATCCTAAATGGAAAGGCGCTGCGTCAGACCAATTTTTGCTACATGCCGCTAAATGTGTCGCTCAAAAGGGCGGCGTCATTGCGCACGTCGATCTCACATTGATTTGTGAACGGCCTAAAATCGGCCCTTATCGACAGGCAATGGCTGAAAATATCGCAAAACTACTGGGACTTGAGTATGACCGCGTCAGCATCAAAGCAACAACCACTGAGAAGTTGGGCTTTACGGGCCGCCGGGAAGGGATTGCAGCGCAAGCTGTCGCAACTGTTCGTTTGCCTTAGCGCCTTGTGCACACCTTTTGCCGCGAGCGCGCAAGACTGTTTCACCCAGCCGCAAATGCGCGCCATGACGATCGCCCTTGCTGATCTCGCGACAGAAAAAGTGATCGAGCATTGCTCGTCCTTTGACCGCGATGGCAAGTATTACCTCTCGCGCAATAAAGATGCTCTCGCTTCCTATATGGATGACCTTCGCCCTGGCGCCAATGCAGTGCTCATCGATAAATTTGCGCCGTTTATGAAAAGTCGCCCGGAGATGGCGGTGAGCGTTGTGAACCCTATTTTATCGACTATCATCAATGAGTTCGCCGTCTCTGACTTGGATGCTGATGCCTGCTTGCAGACCGATATTCTGTTAGAATCACTGCATGGCTTGCAAGCGGAGCAAACCGCAGATCTCTTGACCGTTTTTATGCGTAGACAAGCGGAGGCAGACCCAAATGAAGACTGGTTTAAAGCCTGCCCCGCCGCCACGCCATGATCGCCAAACTCGGCATCTTCCTCGCGCTTGGCTGCGGCAGCGGGCTCTTAAGGCCCGCGCCAGGTACTTGGGGCTCATTGGCTGCCGTTGCTATCGCTTTCGCTTTGTTTCAATGGCTCGGCCATTGGTCCATTATGATCGCCGCGCTGACCGCATCTGGTTTGGGCATCTGGGCTGCGAATGTGTATGAGCGCAACACAGGCAAATCAGACGCTGGCGAGGTCGTGATTGATGAATGGGCTGGCCAGTGGTTTGCTCTATGGCCGGTGGCCGCACTGGTGCCCAACATGCCAGCCTTTTGGGCCGCAGCCTTTGCGTTATTTCGAGCCTTTGATATTCTCAAACCCGGGCCAATTGGGCATCTAGACCGTACATTAAAAGGCGGTCTAGGTGTTATGGCGGATGATATTCTAGCAGGACTTGTGAGCGCAGCGCTGCTCTATGGTGGGATCGTTGTGTTTTATGGATAACATCACAGCACTAGCCCAGCAGCTGGTTGACCTGTGTGTCAGCAGCGGCTCCATGGTGGCCACAGCTGAGAGCTGTACAGGCGGCCTCATCGCTGGCGCAATCACCGATATTGCGGGCTCATCAGCGGCCTTGGACCGAGGGTTTGTTACCTATTCCAATGCCGCAAAACAACA
>JBCCDR010000499.1:0-1734 GCA_039030675.1 Pseudomonadota bacterium
GCCTCACCAGCGCCTATCTGCCGCTGTCAGCCTCGATTGTTGGTGCGCGGGTGTGGGATGTGCTGCAAAAGGGTGAGGATGAGTTCGGCCTGTTCTCGCACGGCTATACCTATTCCTCGCATACCGCTTGCGCGGCTGCCGGTCTGGCCAACCTGAAGATCATCGAAGATGAAAACCTGATGGACAACGTCAACACCGTTGGCGCTTATTTCCAGAAACGCTTGCATGAGACCTTTGACGGATCCCCCTTTGTGGGAGAAGTCCGGGGGCTCAACCTTCTGGCTGCGATCGAGTTCGTGGCAGACCCAGACAAGAAAACCCGCTTTGACCCCAGCCAAAAAGTGGGCGCGCAACTGTCTGCAGCATGCCTCTCAGAAGGCGTTGTCTGCCGGGCGATGCCGCATGGCGATATCCTCGGCTTTGCACCGCCGCTCGTCACCTCCAAAGCCGATGTCGATGAAATTATCGAGAAAGTGTCCACAGGCGTCGCAAAGGTCACTGCATCCCTGTGATGCAGCAGTCTCGGAGGCCTTTATCATGTCTTTTGATTTAAAATCAGACCGGCTGTATCGGTCTCAAGCTTTTATTGGTGGTCAGTGGCGCGATGCGTTGAGCGGTGCGCGTGACGATATCTTTGATCCTGCAACCGGCGATAAGATCGGTGAGGCGGCCCATATGGGTGCCGCCGAAGCCACGCAAGCCGTTGAGGCTGCAAAAGCGGCGTTCCCAGCTTGGCGCGCCATGACGGCGGACGAGCGCGCCGAGATCATGATGGCGTGGCATGATCTGATTTTGGAGAACAAGACGTCTCTTGCCCAGATCATGACAGCGGAGTGCGGCAAACCCTTGGCGCAGTCAGAGGGCGAAGTCGTCTACGGCGCGTCTTTCATTAAATGGTTTGCTGATGAAGGCAAGCGCACCTATGGCGAGACCATTCCTGCCAAACAGCGCGACCGCCGCATCATTGTCACAAAAGAACCAGCCGGCGTGACGGCGGCTATCACACCTTGGAACTTCCCCAATGCGTGTGTGACCCGCAAGATTGCACCAGCGCTTGGCGCAGGGTGTACGCAAGTTGTCAAACCAGCGCCGGAAACACCGTTCTCCGCTTTGGCGCTGGCGGTTCTGGCGCAAGAAGCTGGCATGCCGGACGGCGTTCTCAATGTTGTCACGGGCGATGCCCCGGCCATTGGCGGGGTTCTCACGTCCCATCCAGCTGTTCAGGTGCTGACATTCACCGGGTCAACACCTGTCGGCAAGCTGCTGGCCGAGCAATGTGGGCGGCACGTTAAGAAGACATCCCTGGAGCTAGGCGGCAATGCGCCGTTCATCGTCTTCGATGATGCGGACTTGGATGACGCGGTGGAAGAAGTCATCGCCAGCAAGTTCCGCAACTCTGGTCAAACCTGTGTCTGCGCGAACCGGATTTTTGTTCAATCGGGCGTGTTTGACACCTTTTCGCAAAAGCTGGTTGCGCGCGTTGAGGCCTTTAAGGTCGGCCATGGCGATAGCGATGCCGGCGTCGATATCGGCCCACTGGTCAACAAAGCGGGCGCGGACAAGGTTGCCCGCCATGTGGAAGATGCCATCGCCAAAGGCGCAAAGGTGCTCACCGGCGGCGCGCGTCACAGTCTTGGCGGCAATTTCTACCAGCCCACCGTGCTGCAAGATGTAAACACCTCCATGCAAATGGCGAGCGAAGAAACCTTCGGCCCAGTGGCGCCGCTCTATCGC
>JBCCDR010000500.1:0-1729 GCA_039030675.1 Pseudomonadota bacterium
CGGCCAGGCTTGTGATTTTCAGGGGGAATATCCCAAAGCTCTTTGATGCCAATGGCGTATGTCTGAGGCTCTTTGCCAGCGCGCAGGTCATATTTGGCGATGACTTCTTTTGATAAGTTACCGCGCACGCCTTCTGCAAAGAAGGTGTATTTTGCGTGCAGCTCTATGCCTGGCTCATAGCTGTCTTTCTTCGTTCCATCTTTGGCAATGCCCATGTCGCCCGTGGCAACGCCTTTGACGGACCCATCCTCATGATAGAGCACTTCAGCAGCGGCAAAACCGGGGTAGACTTCAATGCCCAGCGCTTCAGCCTGCTCACCCAGCCAGCGGGTCAGGTTCCCCAAGGAGACGGTATAGCAGCCTTTATTGTTCATCATGGGCGGCAGAGCGAAATGCGGCATTTCGCGATGGCCACCGTCATGGAGGAACCAATGATGGTTTTCAGTGACTTCCACCGTCATAGGGCAGTCTTTATCGCGCCAATCAGGAATCAACTCAGCAAGGGCAATGGGGTCCACCACCGCGCCTGACAAGATGTGCGCGCCAATTTCCGAGCCCTTTTCAAGCACGCAAACGCTCAGCTCATGGCCGTGCTCTTCACACAGTTGCCGCAGGCGAATGGCCGACGCGAGGCCTGATACCCCACCGCCAACAATCACAACGTCAAACTCCATGGATTCGCGTTCCATGCTTATTCCTTTCTAAACCGCGCTAAGCTGCAGCGCGCGTTCTGTTATATGAAGCGCCGTGCGTGTGCAAAATGGCGAATTCCCTGCCAGAGGTCAAATGCCAGAGCGCCGCATTTTTCTTAATCATGGTTAACCTTCATTGCTAACCGGCTGGTCGCCCTTTTTGCGTAAGGTGGTTAAATGGCGTAGCGCAATTGTGGATTGTCAGCTGGCCATTTGCATTTTTTACCCTAAAGTCCTCGAGGCGGGCAGGCAAACTATGAGCAAAGACAGGGACGTGGTGGTGTGAGCACAGCACATGGGCAATACAGTCCCGCCGATGCTGCGGCGATGCTGCGCTGGATTGGTGAGGCCGGTGTCGACACCATTGTTGAAGAAAGCCCCACCGATTGGAGCCTAGCGCCCAAAGCCGCAAAACCCGTCGCTGAGAAAGCAGCTCCCCATGGCATCGCCCAGCCGCAGGCCTCCTACCGGGCAACACCAGCGGCCTCCAGCTCTTTGCAACAAGCCGCGCAAGCTGAAACCATCGCAGCAGGCTGCAACACCCTTGAAGATCTGCGCGCCGCCATGGAGCAATTCGATGGCTGCGCTTTAAAGCGAACCGCCCAGCAACTGGTCTTTGCGGACGGGCCAAGCGATGCTAACCTCATGCTGATTGGCGAAGCGCCGGGCCGCGATGAAGATATCACAGGCCTCCCCTTTGTTGGGGCGGCAGGCCAATTGCTCAATAAAATTCTCAGCGCCGCAGGCAGCGCCCGCGAGACAAGCTACATCACCAATCTCGTTCCTTGGCGTCCGCCGGGCAATCGCAAGCCCACGCCTTTGGAGATGCAGATCTGCCTGCCCTTTTTAAAACGTCATATCGCCCTGAAAGCGCCCAAGGTCATTGTTTTACTTGGCGCTACGCCCGTGAGTGCCTTGTTCGCCACCACAGACGGCATCACACGTCTTCGTGGTCGCTGGCGGGAGCTCGGCGGTATAGGGGAGACAGCCATCCCAACCATGCCAACCTTTCACCCCGCCTATTTGCTGCGCCAACC
>JBCCDR010000501.1:0-1728 GCA_039030675.1 Pseudomonadota bacterium
CGACGCACTGGCCCAAACGCTGGATCGGCATATTATGGTGCGGCTGGTGAAAGGCGCGTATTGGGACACGGAGATCAAGCGCGCGCAGGTGGACGGTGTTCGCGGTTATCCCGTCTTCAGCCAAAAGCGGCTTACGGATATGGCCTATATCTGCTGCGCCCGGCGGCTGCTCACCGCGCCGCGCATCTATCCGCAATTTGCGACCCACAATGCGCATTCCATTGCCAGCATTTTGGAGATGGCCGGCCCGGACCAACCCTTTGAGTTCCAACGCTTGCACGGCATGGGCGAGGACGTGCATGACGCGGTGCTGAAGCAAGAAGGCACCCGCTGCCGCATTTATGCACCGGTGGGAGCGCACAAGGATTTGCTCGCCTATCTCGTCCGGCGGTTGCTGGAAAACGGCGCAAATTCCTCCTTTGTCAATCAAATCACCGATGCAGATGTGCCGGTAGAGGACGTGGTCGCCGACCCCTTTGCCGCGCGCAACGATGGCGCAGCGCTGGTGCGCCCAGCTGATATTTTCGCCCCCATTCGGCGCAACGCGCAGGGCTGGGATGTGCGCGACCCGCAAGACGCGGAGCGCTTTGAGCGGGCACGCGCGCCCTTTAAAACCCACCAATGGCACGCAGCGCCGCTCCTGTCGGGTGAGGACACAGGCGGCGACACTGTGCAACTCTTCAACCCTGCTGATCCAGCAGACCTGGTCGGCATTTGCAGGGATGCGGTGCCCGCCGATGTTGATCTGGCGTTTGAAGGCGCGAAGATTTGGAGCGCTGATGCGTCGGTGAGGGCGCAGATTTTGCGCCGCGCGTCTGACCTGTATGAGGAAAACCATGGCGCTTTCTTTGCCTTGCTGGCGCGCGAGGCGGGCAAAACAGCGCTGGACGCGGTCGCTGAGCTGCGCGAAGCCGTTGATTTTCTGCGCTATTATGCAAACGAAGCGCAGCAGCACCCAGATCGCGCCGCGCGCGGTATTGTTACCTGCATTTCCCCCTGGAATTTCCCCCTTGCCATTTATACCGGGCAGATTGCTGCGGCGCTGGCTGCGGGCAATGCAGTACTGGCAAAGCCTGCAGAACCAGCCCCGCTGATCGCCCACGTCGCCAGTCAGCTGCTCCACCAGGCCGGGGTGCCGCGCAGCGCGCTGCAGGTCTTGCCTGGCGCGGGCGGCGAGATTGGGGCCCGGCTGGTGTCTGACCCGCGCGTTGCCGGTGTGTGTTTCACCGGGTCCACCCAAACGGCGCAAAGCATCAACCGGGCGATGGCGGCTCAGGCTGATCCGGCGGCCCCGCTGATCGCTGAAACGGGCGGCCTGAATGCCATGATCGTCGATTCAACAGCGCTGCCTGAACAGGCTGTGCGCGATATTGTGGCCTCTGCCTTCCAATCGGCAGGCCAGCGCTGTTCAGCGCTGCGGATTGTGTATGTGCAAGAAGACGTTGCCGATACGATCACCGAGATGCTGTGCGGCGCAATGGCCGAGCTGCAAATGGGCCAGCCATGGGATTTTGCGTGCGATGTCGGCCCGGTTATTACCCAGCAGGCACAGCGCGATATCAACGCCTATATTGCCGCTGCGCAGCGCGGTGGCCGGGTGATCAAGCAGCTTAGGGCTCCAGCCCAAGGTCATTTCGTGCGTCCCACACTGGTTCGCGTGAATGGAATTGAGGACCTAAGCCATGAGGTCTTCGGCCCAGTTCTGCATCTTGCCACCTTTAAGGCTGA
>JBCCDR010000502.1:0-1728 GCA_039030675.1 Pseudomonadota bacterium
CATTAAGCGCACTTTGCGCTGCGAGGGCTGCCGCATAAAAGCTATCTGGGCTGCCCGGCACGCCGTGCAGGTCGCTCACAAAAAAGCGCAAAAACGCGCGCATCTTCTCAAGCAGGGCATCGCGATCTGCGGACGTCCTAGCATAGGGTGTCCAGCCCACGCCCGCTGAAGGCGAATGGAAGGACAGTGTAAACAGCCGCACCCCGCCGGCAAATAGCGCGCGGGCGAGCGCTTTCATATCGCTCAGCTCCATGCCCTCAATGGTGATGCGCGCTTGGCGGACCGCGCCCAGACGCGCGGCAATAGAGGGCAGTTTTAACGCCGCCGCAGCGCCCGCTTCCGGCAATTTTAGCTGCCGCATGCCAGCCCGGCACAAAAAGCCGACATGCCCGCCAGAATGAGGCACATGGAGCAACTTTGGATAGTCGGCGTTGAAAAAGGCCATGGCCGAATGGTCGCGCCAATTGGGTCCTTCGTTGCGCTGGTAATCCCAGCCCGGCGCGACGGAGAAATCCAGCGTATATCCCAGGTTGGACAGCGCCGCACTGGTGCCCGGCCCATACCCATAGCGCCCAGCCAAATAGGCGTTGGGGCGGATGCCAAACGTCTCCTCAAGTTGCTGCGTCAGCGCGGCAAGTTTTGCTTCTTCCAGCGCAGCTGGGAGGTTGCCAGGAAAACTGTTTTTATTGGTCACCAACTCTTCAAACGGCGGGCAAACCCAGGGGTGCAGATGCGCCCCAAGGCTGGCCTCACCAGCGGCGAATAAAGGCTTGAAAAAAGCCGCCGCGTCAGGGTCTCGGGCAATGGGGTAGCCGCAGCTATAGTGCGGCGCAAACCCCTGCTCCATGGCTGTAGATTGAAACGCATAAAGCTCTGGCACATGGCGCACGGTGTTGGCCGCCCGGTCAAAAGGGGCATTCCAATCGAACTCTTCTTCCGTGTGCACCACAATCGCCAGTTGCGGGGCCGTGGATGCATCGAAGCAAATGTCCGGGCCGCGCTTTGGCCAATGAGCGATCTTTTCGGTTAAGACCATATACTGCCATGCTTTTTTGAGGCCTGAGATAGAGCGGTTCTTATAACACAAGCCTTAAAGTGTGGTGAACCAGTGCAGGTTGCCAAAGCGAGTATAACGCCATCGCTATCGAATGCTCTGTGAGAAAAGTCAAATAACGGCTTATGCTTGCGGCTGCACCAGCTCTCGAAATGTAGACCAACCCGTCGGGCTTTGCGCCCAGCGCTTCATAATCACCATATAGCGGCCAGCACGGCGCATCGCTGGCCCGCCTGCCTTTGGGGTCAGCACAACCTCATATGTTCCATGCGTGCTCGCCATATCGGCGCTGATTGCCATATTTTCCAGCGCATCGGTAATATGAATATCAAAAAGGGCCAGCGCCGCCGCGTAATTCGCGCGCACAGCCTCCTTGCCGTCTAAGATCTTGTCAAACGCAGGAATTTGCACCACATCTGGATGGAAATACGCCATCATCGTATCGAGGTTTCCCGCACAATAGGCTTCAAACACACAAGCGCGCGTCTCTTCTATCGCCGCCTTGTCATTTTGGGTCATAGTCTGTCCTTGCTTTCGGGCGTATATAAGCGAGCAGGAGGATGGGACCAATGGGAAACCGCAGTCTAATCGCTGAGCAACTACCGGCCATGCTGGCCCATGAAGGCACGTGGGTGGGAGAATACCAGCATGTGGACTTGGCTGGCACAGTGCTA
>JBCCDR010000503.1:0-1720 GCA_039030675.1 Pseudomonadota bacterium
GGAGCTGAAGATAGAGCCCGTTCTGTAGCCGCAGCGGCTTGAACTCATCTTCGCTCAGCTTACCCGCAATCCGGCGCTCAACTTGGTCGCGAAAATCAGCTGCGCGCTCACGTACAGCTTGTTTGTCATAGGTGTCATACTGATACATGGGTCAGGCTCCTTCAAAAGCCGATAAATCAAAGCGGGCCTGATGGCCGAACTGGGTGTGGGTCGTTGGCCCTTTGGCGCGAATTTGCTCCCGGTTGCGCGTTGGCCACACGCCTTGCGCGGTTTTCTGCGCGTCGATGATTTCCGTCGAGACCACTGTATTGGCTGCCACAGCTTCCTTTTCGGCCGCTTCGAGGGCTGCAATATCCGCTTGGCGCACCGCAAAGCGTGCTTCATCAGCGCGAACGGACCAGTCTCCAGTCGGCGTTAGAAACACCACGTCGCCTGTTAGAAGCAAATTGCCGGTGAGAATTTTTCCTGTGCTCATGGTGCTCCTCCAGCAAGGGATTGCAGCGGAACCACATCGGCCAAAAGCGCATCGAGCCGCGCTGCTCTGTCGCGCGCCGCCACATCGCCAATCACCAGCAGTGCCGGGCTTTTGATGTCGTGCGCACCAATCTCGCTTGCCATGGCCGCCAAATCTGTATGCAAGGTCCGGCTATCGCTGCGTGTTCCATTTTCCAAGATGGCCACCGGCAGATCGGCGGCCACACCGTCAGCTTTGAGCTTGGCGGAAATATGGGCCGCGGAGGCAAGGCCCATGTATACCACCAGTGTTCGTCCAGGGCCCGCAAGGCCGCTCCAATCCTGGCGCGCTAAGTCTTTACGCTGACCGGCTACAAAGCTGACAGCCGACGCGTGGTCCCGGTGGGTGAGCGGAATACCGCTACTGGCTGCGCAGCCAAGAGCTGCTGAAATGCCAGGCACAACCTCTGTCTCCACGCCTGCAGCCACTGCAACGTCAAGCTCCTCGCCGCCGCGGCCAAAAATGAAGGGGTCGCCACCTTTCAGCCGGACTACAAATTTGCCTTGCCGCGCCAGCGTAACCAAAAGCTGGCTAATATCGCTTTGCTGCATGCTATGGTTGGCGCGCGATTTACCCACATAAATGCGCTCTGCGTCCCGGCGAGCCAAATCTAAAATGTCATCGGACACGAGCTTATCATGCACAATCACATCTGCGTCTTGAAGATAGCGGTGCGCTTTAAGTGTAAGCAGCTCAGGATCGCCTGGGCCTGCGCCAACAATAGCAATGCGGCCTGTTTGAACCGGCGATGCAGCTTGCGCATCGATGGCATCGCCCAGTGCTTGCTGGGTATCTATTGGGCCAAGCCCGCCTTTGATGAGCTTATCTAAAAACCGCCGCCGGTCATCCGTGTTTGGAAAAGCTGCTTTCAACTTAGAGCGGGCACCTTCAATCAAAGCACCAAGGTCGCCTAGTTTTGCAGGAAGCAGCTGCTCGAGTACGCCCTTGATATGACGCGATAGGGCCGGTGCGGCCGCATCGGAGGAGACTGCAATTGTTACAGGCGCTCGCTCGACCAAAGCCGGCGTGATAAATTCGCAGGCATCCGTCACGTCCACAACGTTCAGCAGCGCACTGGTTTGGCGAGCGAGTGCAATTAAGGCGTCTCTTTCGCCTCGGTCATCAGCAGCAATATAGATGAACCGCGCGCCTTCTAAGTCGCTCAACTCCGCCGCGCGCTGCGTCCAATACGCGTTCACATCGTCA
>JBCCDR010000504.1:0-1709 GCA_039030675.1 Pseudomonadota bacterium
CATCATTGCGAGCCAAAAATTGGGAACAGCGACGCCCAAAGAGGCCGCGCCTGCCAGCACACGGTCCAAAGCTTGACCGCGATGGCGGACACTGGCCAAAGCGCCTGCAATCGCTAGCCCAAGTGACACCGTAAACGCGCCAAGCGCCAGCGGCAGGGAAACGGCAAGGCGTTCTGCAATCAATGTGGAAACCGGAACGCGGTAGGTATAACTGATGCCAAAATCCCCTGTCGCCAAGGCGCCAATCCAGCTTAAATACCGCGTCACAGGGTGGCCGCTCAGGCCCAGTTCTGCGCGCAGGGCCTCAACAGCGCTTGCTTCAGCTTCTATGCCCATCATGAAGCGCGCGACATCGCCTGGCGCGATTTCCAAGGCGAGGAAGATAATAAGCGATGCTACGAGCAACGTGAGCGCTAAGCTCAAAAGACGCGGGCCCAGCGTCACGAGGGGGGCTGCCAGCGCATGGCGGTGACGTCCGTGGCTTGGATGGGCGCGTTGATCCACTGGCCGCTCAGCTCCTTACGCCACACACCAACCTGTGCCAGCTGAAACAAAAAGACTGCCGCTTGGTCTTGCGCCAATTGGCGCTGCGCTGCGCGAAGGTCACCCGCGGCCAACTGCGCGCGAAAGACCGTGCTGTCATAGCCGAAATAATTATCTGGCCGAGCAAAAAAGCCAATGTCCATAGGCTCAGTATGGCTGACAATGGTCATGTCATAGTCGCCCTGGCCAAGCACGGTAGATAGCCACTGCGCCCATTCAATCGCCTCAATGCTCACGCTGATACCCACTTGGCGCAGCTGCGCTGCTATGATTTCCCCGCCGCGGCGTGCATAGCCAGTGGGGGGCAGAACAAGTGTGGGCGCAAAATCCTTGGGCAAGCCAGCTTGCGCAAGGAGTGCTTTTGCTTTCCCAAGGTCATAGGCGGCGACCTGGGTTAGATCTTCATAATCAGGGTGGAGCGGCGAGAAAAAGCTCCCAATGGGCGTGCCATAGCCAAACATGGCGCCATCAAGGATATCCTGGCGGTTGATGGCATGAGCAATGGCTCGGCGCACGCGGAAGTCATCAAAAGGCGCGCGCCGTTGGTTAAGCGCCAGCACCGTCTCTCCTTCCGTCATGCCTTGCGTGATTTCAAACCGGTCCGTCGCCGCCACTTGCGGCAACAGTTCTGGCGCCCCAAAATTAGCAATACCATCCACATCGCCAGCCATGATCGCGCCGTAGGCTGCGCTGGCATCGCTAATCATTTTAAAGGTCACGCGCTGAATGTCAGGCGCATCGCCCCAATAGGCATCAAAGCGCTTGAGCGTTATCGACGTTCCGGTAATCCAGCGGACAAATTCATAGGGCCCAGTGCCGACGGGCCGCGCCGCATTGGTAGCGACAGTAGAAGGTTCAACCATCACCGCATCGCCCCACCCAAGGGCAAAGAGAAAGTCTGGATTTGGCGTTTTTAAGGTAACTTGCAGGCGATGGAGCCCAAGCGGCTCGATGCTGGTGATGCCAGTAAACAGCTGCTGCTGCGCGTTGGCTGAACCAGGCGCGGTAATCCGCTGCAGCGCGAACTTAGCACTTTGCGCTGTAAATGGGGCGCCATTGTGGAAAACAGCGCCCTGAACGAGCTCAAACACATAAGTCCGCCCATCATCAGAGATGCGCCAAGTGCGTGCCAAGGCCGGGCGCACGCGGCCATCACGGTCAATGCG
>JBCCDR010000505.1:0-1702 GCA_039030675.1 Pseudomonadota bacterium
CAGATCAAGCGCGACGCCGATTGGGACATGGGGCCCAACCATCTGGCGTATCATCAGCGCTATATCTCCAGCACAATCAGGCTCGCCTTGCGCTGTTTGGGCGCCATGCAGAAAGAGGCACACCGCATCGACAGGCATAGCCTGTTTCAGGCTTGCGATCAGACGATCCTTCAAGGCTTGGTAGGTTTTCGCTGAACAGGGCGCGCTCGGGGTGGCCATCGCGTAGAACCCAGCCACAACCTTTGCGCCGCTCGCCTTAGCAGCTCTTAAAAAGCTGGAGTAGCCAACCCAAGCGCCAGAGGCCTCGTCACTGCCAGAAAGCGGCGCTGGCGCAATATCGAAAGCCTCCAGAGGGGTCTTTATCGGCGAGAACGCGTTGGCTTCATGAAATAAGCCGCCAACAAAAACGCGGGGCATGTTTTTATGCTCCGGCCTCATGTGTGCGCACAGCGTCCGCGATTTCAAGGCACCGCTGTGCGATGGGCGCCGCTGAGTGGCGCAAGGGGTCGATAGTAGGGACGCCAAAGCTTTGGGATATGGCCTGGCAAGCTGCGTCCGCCTCTGAGGAGGCGACGCGGGAGGTGTTAAGACAAACCCCCGCAATCTGTGCTTTGGGGTTGGTTAGCCGAGCATGCCTCAGATAAAGGTCCCGCGCCTCCTTAAAAGACGGGATAGGGTAATCTGGGTGGAACTCAATGGTCTGGCGCCCCAGCTCATGACAGAGCACTAGGACATCAGGTTGCGCCCCGTGGAGCAAGCCCAGTGTTACGCCAGCATAGGCGGGATGAAAGAGGGAGCCCTGTCCTTCAATCACATCCCAATGGTTGTCCGGTCCGGCTGGAGAGAGCTGTTCAATGGCGCCGGAAATGAAATCGCAGGGCACCGCATCAAGCGGCACGCCGCGGCCAGAGATCATGATGCCGGTTTGCCCCGTCGCGCAGAAAGACGCGTTTGCGCCCGCTTTTTGAAGAGCTTTGGTGATAGTCAGCGCGCTGTATTTTTTCCCGACTGCACAATCCGTCCCAACGGTCAAAAGACGCAGGCCAGACCGTTTGATTCCATTGCCCACCGGAAGATCCTTTGGCGGCACGCGCACATCAATGAGGGTAGCGCCTGATTGCGCGGCACAGTCTACCAAATCCTGTTTGCGAGAGAGACGGTCATGCAGCCCGTTGACGATGGAAACCCCCAGTCCAGCAGCTTCGATGAGGTCTGGCAACCAGCTCTCCGGCAACCGTCCGCCAAAAGGCGCGACGCCAATGACAAGGCTCTTTGCTCCTAAATGTGCTGCCTCTGCGACAGTCTTGCGCGGCAAGCCCAGTGTCGTGTCACAGCCAGCGCCAGCGATTTCACACAGACACTCTTCCGCCCGCCAATGGGCGAGACCTGCGCCGGTTTTGGCATCAGAAAGACTTTTAGCGTCCCCAAGGTAGATGGCGAAGGGTGGGGTCATGAAACTGCCAGGCGACATGGCAATATTCTCCAAGTGAACGTCTGCGTTTGTGCGAGGCGTGGGTTGCTTTGATCTATAGCCCTTAAGGGCCATACGCGTTCGTGCAGGTTTGCGCGCACTCTGATGTAATTAGGATTGATAAGGTACACACAGTGGCGGATGGAAAAACTCTCAAGTTTGGACCGCTTGCTGCCTATGCGAGCCTTGAGTTCCCGTTCACCATTCTCACGGCGCCCATCGTCGCCGTCC
>JBCCDR010000506.1:0-1684 GCA_039030675.1 Pseudomonadota bacterium
ATTAACTAAGGCGACATTGGCGCATGTTTCATCAATCTTTACTGGCCTTGATGTATTGACGGCGATACACGGTCCGACCACACTGTTGTAAATTTAGAACCACTCCAAAGAGCCAATCATGCTTGCCCAACGCCCAATTCTCAAATGGAGCCTTATCGCGCTGTTCATTTTGAGCGTTTTGGGCGTGTTTGCGGTTGTCGGTGTGCTTTTGTGGGCTTTCTATCATTATGGCCGGGACTTGCCGGACGCGGCGGTGCTGGCGCGCTATGAGCCGCCAGTTGCCACGCACCTGCATGCTGGCGATGGACGGTTTTTAACGCGCTTTGCGCGCGAGCAACGCTCTTTTGTGCCCATTCAATCCATCCCGAAACGCGTTCAGCAGGCGTTTGTGGCTGCTGAGGATAAGAAATTCTACAGCCACCCAGGCGTTGATATGCGCGGCATTACCCGGGCTGCGATTGCCAATATTGGCCACGTCATCAAGGGTCGCCGCCTGGAAGGGGCATCGACCATTACGCAGCAAGTGGCTGGCAATATCCTTCTCACGCGCGAGGTGAGTCTGGAGCGAAAAATCCGCGAGCAAATCCTCTCTGTGCGCATGACCCGGGCGCTCAGCAAGGACCGCGTCCTCGAACTCTATTTGAATGAGATTTATCTCGGCCAGCGCGCTTATGGTGTGGCCGCGGCGGCGCTGGCCTATTTCAACAAGTCTCTGTCAGAGCTTGAACTGCCTGAGATTGCCTATTTGGCAGCCATTCCCAAGGGGCCAAATAACTACCACCCCATCCGCAATAAAGAGAAGGCCACCAACCGCCGCAACTATGTAATCCGCCGCATGCGCGAGGATGGCTACATCACGCCTGCGGAAGCGGAAGCGGCCATCAAGACCGAGCTTGTGGCCAGCCTTGGCAATGAAGCGGACGTGTTCAACGCGGCATACTTCGTCGAAGATGTGCGCAAGGAGCTCATGGAACGCTATGGCGACAGCGCGCTGTATGGCGGCGGGCTGTATGTCAAAACGTCTCTGGATCCTGGCTTGCAATCTGTTGCTGAGGCAGCCCTGCAAGATGCGATTATCGATTATGACCGGCGCCATGGCTATCGCGGCCCTTTCACCCGCGTGAAGAAGCGTATCGAAAGCGACAGTGCCTGGGCGGAACTGTTGCAACGCTTTGTTCAAGACTTTGGCAAGCCTGACTGGCAAGTCGCAGCGGTTGAAAGTATTGTGGATGAAACAGCACGCCTGGTTTTGCCGGACGGTTCCATCGGCACGCTGCCTTTTGAAAATGTGCGCTGGGCGCGGCCTTGGCTGCCTGAGCAAGATGTAGGCCCGGCCCCGCAAGCGATTAATGACGTTGTCTCCGTTGGGCACGTCATTATCGTCTCTCCCGATGGAAGCGACGGGCAGTATAAGCTGGAGCAAGTGCCAGACGTGCAAGGCGGCCTCGTCGCAATGGACCCGCATACGGGCCGTGTTTACGCCATGGTGGGCGGCTTTAGTTTTGAGCAAAGTGAGTTTAACCGCGCGACCCAAGCCAAGCGGCAGACCGGGTCTGCCTTCAAGCCCTTTGTTTATGCGGCAGCTTTAGAGCGCGGCTATACGCCGTCCTCTATTATTCTAGATGCCCCGCTGGCCATTGACCAAGGCGGTCAGCAGGGGATTTGGCGCCCGCGCAACTCATCG
>JBCCDR010000507.1:0-1670 GCA_039030675.1 Pseudomonadota bacterium
CGATATTTTCTAAAAAGCGCTGTATTTGCGGCTTAAGCGATAAGAATTTTCTACCCCACAGCCATTTCTAGAACGTCTTTCACCCCGCGGTGCGCTTGTTCGACCGCCGATTCCAGCATCGCGCTGGCGCCTGCGTATGAATTGGCGATGGCGATACGCCCATGGGTTTTGCGCGCGCGAACATGGTCGTAGCGCGGGTCATCTGGGTCGTCATAGAGCGTGTCGAAAAGCGCGTGGGAGCTGAGGTCATAGGCGTAGCCATGGGCCCAGCGGTTGACAGTGATGCCGGTGATATCGCGCGCCGGGTCAAAACCGCCGTGTTTGAGCAGGCTACCGAGCTGGGCGCGCACGCTGCACTCAATCTCCTCAAAGGGCGTGGAGAGCAGCTCGTGGCGGGCGGCACGGTATTGCTGCTTGGGCGTGAGCCCTTGGTTGTTCACATGAGGGTAGCGGTACATGGTGATGGTCGTGGGTGTGTCTGGGTCAGAGCTATGGGCATAGCCGCCAAGGGTGAGCGGATAGCCCAGCCGCGCGCCAAGATGGTAGGCGCCTGGTGCGAGCACCGCGCCGATGCCGATCTTCTTCCATGCGCGCCAGTTTTTCACTGCAACACTGGTCATTAAAATCGGCTGGCGGACCTGCTTTTTCAGCGCTGCGGCCTGGCGCTCTGGCAGATCCTCACACAGACTGGAAATGATCGCATTTTTGCAGGCCAGAATGCAGGCACGTCCATACACCCGATGAAGCCTGCCCTGGGCTGCTTTGAGGAAGGCAGCTGTGGCCGATCATTCGTCCGCTTTGGCGCGGTAGGCCGCAGCGGTGGACTTGCCGTTGTCGCGGTACGGCGGGTTATACTCTTCTACTATCAATCGCGCCGCTGGGACAGGCCATCAAACCTCCTTCTGTCAGCCGCGATCGAGCCGGTATTCCGCTGCGCGTAATGTTGGTGCCAAGTGTTTCAGGTGTGAGCGAGGCGTGAGCGCGCTGGGGAGGCCCATCTCCTGGGCAATCTGAGCGAGCTCTTCAGCCGACACGGCAGACCAAAGGCGCTCCCTGCGCCGCGTGATGCCCGGCATGTTTGCCCAAATTGTCTTCAGGTCCGATATATAAGGCTTCTATTCGGCCTTCAAATGTGATCACAATAAGTGTCCGATGCCGGGTGCAGCGTCTCGTTAGACATACGCAAAGTTTTGTCGGATGTCGATGAACAGTTGCGACACGTGCCATTCCAGGCACCAGATCATGCGAAAGGCGGCAGGACCATGGGCGATGTGGCAGACGATCCTAAAAACCCAAACGCCTTTGACAATTGGCGCTCTATTGCGGCTGGCATTTACCTAGCGATCGTCGGCTATGGCGTGCTGGTGGGTATTCCCGTGATCAGCACGGCTTGGGTCTCACTGCTGGGTTTTAGCGAAGCGCAAGTTGGCCGGGTTGCGGGCGCTGACTTAGGCGGGCTTTCCGTTGGTTCTATCATTGCCGCCATGCTCGCGGCGCGCCTGAACCGCCAGCTTTTGGTTTTCATCGCTCTCCTCATCACCATCGGTGCCAATTATCTTTGTATTACCTTCACCGAATATGAGCCGGTTCTGGTCCTGCGGTTTATTGCGGGCGTTGGCAGCGGTATCTACACCGGCATCGCCGTGGCGACATTGGGGGCCACATCAAAG
>JBCCDR010000508.1:0-1656 GCA_039030675.1 Pseudomonadota bacterium
GTGACCACGTGGACCAGGACAGGCCCCTCTTTGGCATCGCGCACATTTTCCAAAACAGGCAGAAGATGATCCATATTGTGCCCATCAATCGGGCCAATGTAGTAGAAACCCAGCTCCTCAAATAGCGTCCCGCCAGTCGCCATCCCGCGGGCATATTCCTCTGCCTTTTGCGCAGCTTTAGCGAGGCTAGACGGCAGCCGACGCGCCACCATTTTGCCAATGTCGCGCAGTGACAGATAGCTGTTGGAGCTCAACAAACGCGCCAAATAGGCTGATAGCCCGCCGACTGGGGGCGCGATGGACATGTCATTATCATTTAAGATAACAACGAGCTTGTTGCCTGCCTGAGCGGCATTGTTCATGGCCTCATAGGCCATGCCGGCTGACATTGCGCCATCCCCAATCACTGCAATACCGCGGCTAGAGCCGCCAGAGAGCTTATTGGCCATGGCCATGCCAAGCGCTGCGGAAATCGATGTGGAGGAGTGCGCAGCCCCAAACGGGTCGTAATCACTCTCAGCGCGCTTGGTAAAGCCTGACAGCCCGCCGCCCTGACGCAGCGTGCGAATGCGCTCACGGCGTCCGGTGATGATTTTATGCGGATAGCATTGGTGGCCCACGTCCCAGATGAGTTTATCATCGGGCGTGTTAAAGACGTAGTGAATGGCCGTCGTCAGCTCTACAACACCCAGACCCGCGCCCAAGTGACCACCCGTCACGCTGACGGCATCCACCAGCTCAGCGCGCAGCTCATCGGCAAATTGGCGCAGTTGCTCTGGCTTGAGCTTGCGCAAGTCCGCTGGATAATGAACCGTATCAAGCAAGGGTGTTTCAGGTGCTGACATAATTATTCTACTGCTTTCTCACGTCTCTAAATCGAAGCACACAGCGCTGAGGCCGTCATTTCCGTCAAAACATGGTTTTTATTTGTCACGGGTGATGACAAATCGCGCCACGCCACGCAAGAGAGAGGCCTCCTCTCCAAAGCCGTCAATGTGCTCTAAAGCTTGGTCTACCAAAAATTTTGCCTGTTCGCGCGCCCGATCGACGCCCAAGAGCGAAACAAAGGTGGCTTTGCCTGCATCTTCATCCTTCTGTGTCGCTTTTCCCACAGTTTCGGCATCGCCTTCCACGTCCAGCAGGTCATCGGCGATCTGAAAGGCAAGGCCTACATTTTGCGCATAGCCGCGCAGCGCTTCGCGGTGAAAGGGATCGGCCTTTCCCAAGATGCCGCCCGCTTCAACGGAGAAGCTGATGAGAGCGCCGGTTTTTAAGCGCTGCAAATGGGTAATCGTGCCTAAATCCAACTCGCCTGAGGTTTCTGCAGCAATATCAACGGCTTGGCCGCCCACCATTCCGGAAAAACCTGAGGCTTGAGATAGCGCTGCTATGAGCTCGACACGCACGCGCGGGTCCGCATGGGTCTCTTCCGCAGCAAGGAGCTCAAAGGCCAGTGCTTGCAGGCCATCACCCACCAAAACGGCCGTTGCATCGTCATAGGCTTTGTGAACGGTTGGTTTGCCACGGCGCATGTCATCATCGTCCATAGCAGGAGATTTCCTGTTACTTGGAGCACATTGCCTAAGCTGATTAAGCTGAGCGCTTTTAGGGGTGATTCTGATTGCTGAGACACCTCTGCGGATGCTTCCTCTAAGA
>JBCCDR010000509.1:0-1628 GCA_039030675.1 Pseudomonadota bacterium
CATCTCGCGGCATATTGAAAAGGGTCTCAGCCCGCTCAAAGCGGCCTATAAGGGCGCCCGAGAGATAGCTTTGCCCGTCATTGCTATGACAGTCACTCTCGCTGCAGCTTATGCGCCCATTGGTTTTACCACAGGATTGACTGGGCAGCTTTTCCAAGAATTTGCCTTTACCTTGGCAAGCGCTGTCATCATTTCTGGGGTTGTGGCGCTCACGCTCTCGCCGATGATGTGCGCGCGCATCCTCAAAGGACAGGAAGACAAAGAAGACCGGTTCGCTCTCTGGCTTGAAGCGCGCTTTACAAATCTCAAATACTGGTATCGCGCGCGTTTGGTATCGGCACTTAAGGCCAGGCGTCTGGGGCTTCTGACGGGTTTGCTCGTGCTGGGCATGTGCGCCTTCCTATACCAAACGGCGCAAAAAGAGCTCGCGCCCGAGGAAGATCAGGGCTTGATTTACCTGCTGTCGACCGGCCCTGAGTGGACAAACCTAGACTATGTGAACACCTATGTGCAGGCCTATCACGGCTTGTTTCAGGAGTTTCCAGAGTATGAGGCATCCTTCCTTATCAATGGTGCCGAGGGCGCCAGTGGAGGATTTGGCGGCATTTTGCTCACGCCTTGGGATGAGCGGGAGCGCGGCCACACGGAGATTATTGAGGAAGTCACCAAGACTTTAAGTGATATCCCCGGCCTTACAGTGGGCGCCTTCGGCGCGCCGCCGCTTCCCACGTCAGGCGATGGCTTTCCGTTTCAGTTCGTTTTGAAGTCTCTCGGCAATTATGAAGAGCTCTATGAGACGGCGGTGGCGCTGCAAAGCAAGGCCGACCAAAGCGGCAACTTCATCTTCACGAACCTGTCTCTGAATTTCGAAAAGCCGGAAATCAAGGTGACCGTTGATCGTGAGAAAGCCAACCAGCTTGGCGTGAGCATGCGCGACATTGGCAACACGCTCGCGACGTTGCTTGGCGGCAATTATGTGAACCTCTTTGACCTGGGTGGGCGCAGCTACCGCGTCATCCCGCAAGTCCCGCGGGCGTTCCGTTTCGATGAAACGCTGATCGGTGGCTATTATGTGCGCTCTGCAAGCGGCGGTCTGGTGCCGTTGAGCACCTTTGTGGCGGTAGAGCGCGTCACTAAGCCAAACGCGCAAACCACCTTCCAGCAGCTCAATTCAGCCACCATCTCCGGCGTTTTGTACCCCGGCGTTTCCATGGGCGGTGCGCTTGCCTTCATGGAGGGTGCCGCTGCTGAGCTGCTGCCGCCGGCAATCACGACCGACACCTCTGGCCAAACACGTCAATATGTCCAAGAAGGCAGCCAGCTTGCCATCATCTTCGTGTTCGCTCTGGTGGTTATCTACCTGGTCCTGGCCGCGCAGTTTGAGAGCTTCCGCGACCCGTTCATTATCTTGGTGACAGTGCCCATGGCCGCCGTGGGCGCTCTTATTCCCATCAACGTGCTGCTGTCTGTGAACATCTACACCCAGATCGGCCTCATCACCTTGATTGGCCTCATCAGTAAGCACGGCATTTTGATGGTGGATTTCGCCAACGTCAGCCGATAAAACCCCGCGCCCGGTGCACCTGATAGTGAGTAGCTTCTGCGCACAGGCTCGGCGTGCCCAGGAC
>JBCCDR010000510.1:0-1609 GCA_039030675.1 Pseudomonadota bacterium
CGGCGGCGGCGCGATTGTGAACAACTCCTCCACGGCAGGGCTGCAAGGCATCCCGACCATGGTCGATTATTGCGCGTCAAAATGGGGCCTAATTGGGCTGACCCACACCGTGGCGAAAGAACATGGGCCTGATAACATTCGCTGCCTTGCCATTGCGCCCGGCATCATCATGACCGAGCGCGCGCAGGACATGGAGAAGACCATGCCAGACTTGTTCAACGATCTGCGCGACGGCATTCCCATGAAAAAGACCGGCGAGATGCAAGACATCGCGGAGCTGGTCTGCTTCCTGTTGAGCGACAAGGCGAAGTATATGTCCGGCGTGACCATCCCCATTGATGGCGCCCGCACCGCCTAGAGCAGTCTAGCTTTCTTCAGAAAAACCAAACAAGGCCATAACCTCTGTGCTGGTCATTTTTTTCGTATCGCCAGCAAAGTCATAATAGTCCGGCTTCTCATCCACATAGATTTCCAAGGTCAACTCAAGACCCTCGACATCGCCAAACAAACCGGTGGGGATGGAATAGAAACTGCCATCTTTCATGCGGTAGAACAGATGCGTGCCGCAGACTTTGCAAAAGCCGCGCTCGGCCCAGTCTGAGGATGAATAGACGCTCACCGCTGCCTCATCGGCAATCTCAAACCCATCTGTACAGTTGATGGAAAAGGCGGGCGAACCGCCCCAATTGCGGCACATGGAACAATGGCACACATCCGTATGGAGTTCTTGTGGCGCCGCGGTCACTTTGACGGCGCCGCACAGGCAGCTGCCGGAAAGCTGATGGTTTGACATAGGTCTTCCTTTTCCCTTGCTTGTGCCCTCCGTGTCCTCAGGCACGCATCATAATGCAGCGCGGCCATGGTGCAAAGCGTTTGGCTTCATCGGCGGCGATGGCCATGTGCCCCGGGCCGAGTGTGCGCGGCTCCACCTCCACAAAGCCGATGCGGCGATAATAGGCACGGTTCCATGGCACCTGTGTGAAACACGACAACGTGGTTGGGCGCGGCAGCTGCGCAATAAGCTGCGCGCCAAGGCCCTGGCCCGCGTGGCCGGGATGCACACTGACTTCGCAAATGAACGCCGCGCCATCCAGTGGCTCCTGAACCAGCAAAGCGCACGCTCTCTTACCGCGCAGCGCCGCCGTGACCTGGCCAGCGGCAATCCAGCGCTCATATTGGCCGGGGGTATTCGCGCCAGCATCAGCGACATCATCCATGCCAATGTCGCGAAACATCTCGCCAGCAGCCGCCTCGATCGCAGAGAGCCGCTTGCCTTCGCCAACCTTGGCAGCACGAATGGTATAGGGTGCCATGCTGTCGCTTAGAGCAGAGCAGCGCGTGCCTTATCAAGAGCGAAGAGAAGCAAACACCCAGACTTAAGACACCCTGCGCTAGAGCGGGATGCGGTCGCGCGGCGCCGTTAAGTTCCGCGCTGCATCTGCCGACCGGTTTGCTGGAGCGCGGCCAATTGAGCCGTAGCCGTCCCTATCGCGCGCCCCATCATTCCGCCTCTATGGCAGCCCTTGTCGGAGGCGGTTTGAAAGCCAAGCCGGGCGAGATTTCCCTTGCTCATCACGGGGTGCTTTTTCTGGACGAACTGCCCGAATTC
>JBCCDR010000511.1:0-1605 GCA_039030675.1 Pseudomonadota bacterium
CGAAACTTTTAAACTTTTCCTGCCAACCCGGCCCTAGCTCGGTTTTCATCCGGCGTTTCACAAAGGCCCAGCCCATGGCCGGGGCATCGGCTTGCAGCTGCGCGAGCTCCTGAGCGTATTCCCGCGGCAAGGCATCGGGAATGGTGGCCAAAATCTGCGCCACCTTCATGACGGGGCCCTTCAGGCCGCCGAGCGCCTCGCGGATTTCTGCGGCATTGGCGGCTTTATCGAGCTCGCGACCAAACAGGCGGTTTGCTGCCATTTTGGTGGCGATTCCGCCAATAGAGCCGGAGACCTTGGCGTAGCGGCTGAGACGCCCGGAAAAACGATTGCGTTCTGCTTGATCACTCATCGGCCAGCTTTTCACACGGTTTTTATTGCAGCGCAAGACGCGACGCAGGCGCCAGGCTGCGGCGCGCGGTCACAAAAAGAGCATCTCTTTGTTCGTATCGATGTCTCATTTGGATTGGCATTGGGCCACTTTGGGCCCTGCGGATTGGCGCTTTGTTAACGTTTAGGGCCGTACACTTAAGGGGTTCGTGCCAGCTTGGCACATTTCAGTGTAATGCCACCGGGAAACGCCATGAGCGAAGACGCTGCAAAGATCCTCCTCGTCGATGACGAACCAACCCAGCACAAGCTTATTGGCGCCGCCGTGCGTACAAATGGGTATGACATTGTCTCGTGCATGGGCGGGCAAGAGGCCATTGATTTACTGCTGTCGCCAGAAGGTAAAAGCATAGATGCCGTCCTCCTCGACCTTTCCATGCCAGAGGTCAGCGGTCTTGACGTCTTAGAAGCGGTCCGGCCGCAGCGACCCAATCTCCCTATCATTGTGCTCACGGCGTTTTTCAGCAATTCAAACGTCTCTGGCTCCATGCGCGCCGGCGCGACGGACTTTTTGGTCAAACCCGCCAGCGGCGAGCGCATCCGCGCAGCCATAGAAGCCGCGCTAGACAAGAATGCGCCAACCGGCGAGCTGCGTCCGCTGACCGAGAAAATGCAATCAGGCGGCACTTTTAAGGATTTGATTGGCGCCAGCCAGGCCATGCAAAACGCCATAAGCGTTGCAACCAAAGCAGCCGGGTCGAGCATCCCAGTCCTCATCGAAGGCGAATCAGGCGTTGGTAAAGAACTCTTCGCCCGCGCCATCCAAGCCGCCAGCCCGCGTAAGCATGCGCCTTTCGTCATCGTCAACTGCGGCGCTATCCCGCCCAATCTGGTTGAAAGCATCTTGTTTGGCCACGCCAAGGGCGCCTTCACCGGCGCTTCTGAAGCCCATACAGGCAAGTTCGTAGAAGCAGACGGCGGCACCATCTTCTTAGATGAAGTCGGCGAGCTGCCCATGGAAACGCAGGTCAAGTTGCTGCGTGTCCTCCAAGAGGGCGAAGTTGACCCCGTCGGCTCCACACAAGTCCAGCGCGTCGATGTGCGGGTCCTTTCGGCCACAAACCGCACGCTTGCTGATGAAGTCACCAAAGGCAACTTCCGCGAAGACCTGTTCTACCGGCTGAATGTCTTCCCAGTCCGCATCCCGCCGCTGCGCAAACGCGCTGATGACATCACGACGCTCATTCAGCACTTCGTCGACAAGGTCTGCGAATC
>JBCCDR010000512.1:0-1601 GCA_039030675.1 Pseudomonadota bacterium
AGGCGTCCTGCAGTTTCTTGGCAGTGGGATCTTCGGTTTTCTGGCTGTCGTCTTCTTCTGCCATCAGCCTGCCTTCAAGAACATCATGATGGAGTCTTCAAAGCGCTGGATGAACCAAAGCATCATCGCCGAGATGGTGAAGGATAGGAGGATGAAGCCCACGGCAATGTTGGCAGGCATCGCCACAAAGAAAATGGGAAGCTGCGGCATCAACCGGGCGATGATGCCCAGACCGATGTTGAAGAGCATGCCATAGGCGAGAAAAGGCGCTGCGATTTGCATGCCAAGCGCAAAAGCCTTGGCGACCTGCAAGATGACCAGTTGTGCGGCGTCTGCCAGCATCAGCGGCGCGCCAGGCGGAAACAGAACAAAGCTCTTAGCAATGGCTTCAATGAGCAGATGATGCAGCCCCGTTGCGAAAATCATCGTCACGCCCAGCAACGTGAGAAAGCGGGCCACCAAAGCGCCCTGGGTGCCCTGGCTTGGGTCAAAGCTCTGGGCGGCTGCCAGGCCGCTTTGGAAGGCGATGACTGTCCCGGCAATGTTCAGTGCTGACAAAGCAATGCGGCCGACGATGCCAATGAAAAGGCCGATGACCACTTCCTGCACCACCATGAAGAGGACCATGAGCGCACTCTTGTCGCCCAATTCAAATTGCCCAGCGGCCATGGGAAAGATGACAACGGAGATAACCAGCGCGAGCAAAGCGCGAATGTTGCCAGGAATGGCGCTTTCCCCAATCGCCGGAGCAACAGCGACGACAGCGCCAACCCGCGCAAGAATGAGCACGAAGGCGCCAGCGCTTACGCCGAGGAGCTGCTCCAGCACAGCTCTATCCGGTGATGATTTTTGTGCTTATGCGTAGCATGAGAGCCGACAGAGCCGATCCCATGAATGGCAGCAGAATGAGCAAGGACGCGAAGATTGCAACAATCTTCGGCACAAACGTGAGCGTCATCTCTTGTATCTGCGTAAGGGTTTGGAACAGCGCAATCACCAGCCCAACGCCCAATCCGATCGCCATGGGCGGGCCCGCCACCACCAGCAGTGTTGAAAGCGCATCGCGCGCCACGTCAAGGACTTCTGCCCCAGTCACATCTCTTCTCCAAAGTGCTCACGCGGGTGTATTGTGCCTTTCCCCGCTTGGCACAAACCCCTGCCGCTAAATCGGCATTTTGATGATATCGTTATACGCACTCAGTACTTTGTCGCGCACCGCCACGACCGTTTCGACAGCCATCTCAGCGCTGGTCACGGCCGTCACCACATCCAGCAGCTGGGCTTGTCCATTCAGCTTGCCAGCCACAGCGCTTTCCATGCCGGACGTCGCGCCCATGACGCTGCCTAAACCCTCTTCGACCATGCTGGCGAAGCCTGCTTTTTCAGCGGCATTGACAGTTTCTGTGGGGACAGCGCCGACCTCTTTCAAAGCCGACGTCTTGTTGTAAGCGCCAAGCGCGTCCAGTGCTTTTACGTCCATGGCTTAAGTCTCCTAGCGCAGCAAATCGAGCGTGCGCATCATCATGGTTTTCGCAGCATCAACGGCTGACAAATTGGCCTGATAGGTACGCTGGGCTTCCCGCATATCGTTGGTTTCGACC
>JBCCDR010000513.1:0-1594 GCA_039030675.1 Pseudomonadota bacterium
AATCGCTCCAAGCACTGATCGAATAATACATCCGGGCTTTCGCCGCGCTCTTGCGCAAGCTGAAGGAACCAGCGCGCGCCCACGCCCACATGGGCGATCTCGTCTTCGTAGATGACTTGCAGGACATCCGCGCTCTCATGATCGCCTTGGCCCCTCAGGCGGTCTATCGTTGGCGGCGATACGTCAAGTGCGCGCGCCTCCAGCACCAAGGGCACGACGCTCAGCCTGCCCGCCAAATCTTGGCGCGTGTCAAAGGCGGCTTGCCACAGCCCATCATGCGCCGGCAGGGCGCCGTAGTGGCTGCCCAGGGCCTCAAGGCGATCAGCCAGCATGAGAAAATGGCGGGCTTCATCCGCCCCAACACCAATCCAATCCAGCGCAAACGCACGGGGCATGTCAGGGCCAATCCTACCGGCTGCATCCCAGGCTAGATCAATGGCATTGAGCTCGATATGGGCCAGCGCGTGCAATAGGGCGATGCGCGTTTGTGCGCTGCCGCCTTTGCGCCGCTTTGGCATATCGCGCGGCGGCAGCAGTTCAGGTGCAGATGGCCGCGCTGGCCGGTCTGGCATGGCAGCAATATCGCCAAGCGGCAGATCATGCGCCCGGACAAGGGCGGCCATATCTTGGCTTTTCGCCGCTTTTGCCCGGGCATCTGCTGTTGATAAGACGGCCAGCGCAGCCTGGATGATGCTCGCCGGCCTGTCTTGCATCAGGCTAGAGGTCTTTCACCGCGCTCAGCACAGCCTCAGCATGGTCTTTGACCTTCACTTTGCGCCAGACGTTCGCAACCTTGCCCTCTTTATCAATAAGGTACGTGGCGCGTTCGATGCCCATGTATTTCTTGCCGTACATGCTCTTTTCGACCCAAACGCCATAGTCCTCGATCATGCCGCCTTCTTCATCGCTGGCGAGATCAACGCTGAGGTCATGCTTGGCTTTGAACTTGTCGTGCTTGGCCACCGTGTCTTTTGAGACGCCGATAATCACCGTATCCAGCGCATCAAAGTCAGATTTAAGGCCGCTGAAAGCGATGGCTTCTTTGGTGCAGCCTGGCGTGTCGTCTTTGGGGTAGAAATACACCACGACATTCTTGCCCTTCAGGTCACTGAGTTTGATGGTTTTGCCGCCATCACCGGGCAATTCAAAGTCTGGCGCCGCGCTTCCAACATCTGGCATGTGTCTCTCCTAAAGTCCGCCTGATTTGTTATGACGCGCTTAATGTGGATCGGACGGCGGTGGAAGCAAGGTTTTCAGAGCTGCAAAGACGTCGCTGCGTGCCTTTAAGATGGCCTGCGTCGCAGCCTCAAAAGTGTCAAAGCCGAGCAAGTGGGCAAGTTTGGCTGTTGCGGGTGCCATGGCTGTGTCCGGCAAGGTATTGGGCGGCAGCAGGAGCGCGCGGATGGTGCGCGCATCAATCAACAGTGTCCTGGCCTCGGCGACCGCGCTGTGACTTGCTGGCTCTAATCGTATTAACAGTTTCGGCAAGTTTTTGAGAAGAATTGCTCAGATTATCAAACCCGACTACAACATTTTGGACTGTGCGTTGAATGTGGGAAATGCTACCAACAGCCCTTTCTAAGCTCTCTTGAGT
>JBCCDR010000514.1:0-1593 GCA_039030675.1 Pseudomonadota bacterium
GCTGCGATGTGGTCAACCGCGGCGTGGCTTATGAGGACGGCCGGCTGTTTGTAGCAAGCTTTGATGGCCGGCTGTTTGCGCTGAGCTCAGAGGATGGCAGCGTCTTGTGGGAAGCTGACACCATCGTCGACCGCAGCAAAAACTATACGGTGACAGGCGCGCCGCGCCTCGCCGCTGGCAATGTGATCATCGGCAATGGCGGCGGCGAATTTGGGGTGCGCGGCTATATCACGGCCTATGACACGAAAACAGGGTCGCAATCCTGGCGGTTTTACACCGTACCCGGCAATCCGGCGGATGGCTTTGAAAATGAGGCCATGGAAATGGCTGCTGAGACCTGGACTGGTGAATGGTGGACACTCGGCGGCGGCGGCACCGTCTGGGATTCCATGACCTATGACCCGGAGCTTGACCTGCTCTATGTGGGCGTCGGCAACGGCAGCCCGTGGAATATTGCAGAGCGCAGCCCCGGCGGCGGCGATAATCTGTTCCTTTCGTCCATCGTCGCGCTACGGCCTGCCACTGGAGAGTATGTCTGGCATTATCAGACGACCCCGGGCGACCAATGGGATTATACCGCTACGCAGCAGATGATTTTGGCGGACTTGGAGATGGATGGCAAAACCATCCCTGCCCTGATGCAAGCGCCGAAGAACGGCTTTTTCTATGTGCTGGACCGCCGCGATGGGACGCTGCTCAAGGCAGACCCTTATGTGAAAGTCACCTGGGCGAAAGGCGTGGACCTGGCCACCGGCCGGCCCAATGTTGTACCAGAGGCGCGCTACCACCAAACCAAAGCAGGCGCGCCGCCTTATATTGGTTTCCCAAGCCCTTTGGGCGGGCATAACTGGCACCCCATGGCCTATTCGCCAAACACCAACCTGGTGTACCTGCCCGCGCAGGACATGAACTTCCCCTTCGTGCCAGACGCTGATTTTAAACCCACGCAGCTCGCACCGAATTTTGGCGTTGATATGCACGCCATTGCTATGCCTCCGCAGCAAGAGGTGCGCGACAGCATTCGTAAAGCCGCAGAAGGCCATTTATTGGCCTGGGACCCGGTGGCGCAAAAAGAAGTATGGCGCGTGCCCCATGGCGGCATTTGGAATGGCGGCGTTCTGGCGACAGCTGGCGGGCTGGTGTTCCAGGGCAATCGCAAGGGCTATTTGGCCGCCTATGACGACCGTACGGGTGATAAGCTGTGGGAAATGGATGCGCAGACCGGCATCGTCGCGCCGCCCGTGAGCTATGCAGTCGATGGCGAGCAGTACATTGCGGTGGTGGCCGGTTGGGGCGGGGCGTTCCCGCTTGCGCTTGGTGAGATGTCCCATCTGGATGAGGGCCCGCAAGTCAACCGCAGCCGGGTGCTGGTCTTCAAGCTGGGCGGCACGGCAAGTCTGCCTGAAAAAGAGCCTCTGATCCGCGCTGCCAGCACGGCGCCGGCCTCCTTTGGCACTGAAGAACAAATCGCGCGCGGCCATGTGCGCTATGAGCGCTTTTGCGGCAATTGCCATGGCGGAACGGCCGTCTCAGGTGGCGTCCTGCCAGACCTGCGCTATGCTGCCGCCCTGTCTGACCAGGACCTTTGGTTCC
>JBCCDR010000515.1:0-1589 GCA_039030675.1 Pseudomonadota bacterium
AGAACTCCAGGAGCGGCGATCCCTCCGCCCTCCGCATCGTCTTCGCCACTGGATGAAGCGCAAACCGATCCGGACGTTTACGACATGATCATGTACGACACCAAAGCGCTGATGCGCATCCGTTTAGAGAATTTCGGTCACCCCAAGTCGCCCTCCATGGAATATCCGCTGCGCTCCATGCGGATGATGTCGGACTGCCGGATCATTGAGACGTCGCAGGACAGCTGCCGCACCGAAACGCCCTTCATGGCCTCCATCTTCTATCAAAGCATGCAGTGGTATTGCGGCACCTATTTTCATGATTTTGTGCGCGAAGATGGCAGCCTTAAAATCAAGCGCAAGCAAGTCAATCTGCTCAACATGGGCGCTCCCATGGGCGCCATTATGACATATCTCTAAAAGGCCAGCGGCGATTTCTTCTCAGGTGAAAAGCGCAGCAGAATTCGCCCAAGGTTGGCCTGTGGTGCTGGGCGGCTTTGTGGGCACGTTCTTTAGCGTTGGCACGCTGGTCATCTATTCCTTTGGGCTGTTTGCGCCTGAATTCTCCAAAGCCTTTGGCTGGTCGCGCGGCGAGCTGGGTTTGGCGCTCACGGTGTTTAACTACACCATCATTTTATCCGGCATTGCCTACGGCATCGCCATAGACCGCTTTGGCCCGCGCCTGGTCATCCTGCTTTCAACCGCTTTGTTTGCGCTCAGCTACGCCAGTCTAGCCACAGTCGCCGGCAACAAACTGCATTTTTATGCCGTGTTCGCGCTCATGGCCATCATGGGCGGCGGCACATTGCCTGTGAGTTATAGCCGCCTCATCGTCTCTTGGTTTGACGGCAAGCGCGGTATGGCTCTTGGCCTAGCGCTGGTGGGAACAGGCGTCGGCGCTGCTGTTCTCCCACCCTTCATTCAGTGGCTCATCGATGACTATGGCTGGGAGACGGCAACACTTGTGCTTGCTGGCGGCATTGCCCTCATCGCCCTGCCCGCCTCATTCTTGTTGCTTCGGCCCATGCCAAACAGCAGCGCCTCCCCTGCCAAAGAGTCGGCAAGATTGCCGCTCAACCGTGCCTTCTGGGTGCTTGCGATATTTTCCCTGCTGTCAGGCCTCTTCCTCATCGGGGCCATCATTCACTTCGTCTCCATCCTGCAAGACCGCGGCCTGAGCCCACAAAAGGCCGCGCGCTTTGCTTCCTTGATTGGCGTATCCGTCATTATTGGCCGGCTTGCCGTGGGCTATGTGCTGGACCGCGTGTTTGCGCCGCGGGTTGTGTTTGTACTGTATCTGGCGCCAGTCGCTGCGTTTTTGGTGCTGCGCGAGGCCTCATCAGACGCTGCGTTTTTAGGCGCCGCGCTAGCCTTTGGTTTGGCCCAGGGGGCTGAGATAGATATCATCGCGTTTTTGGTGAGCCGCTATTTCCCGCGCGCAGCCTTTGGCGTCACCTACAGTGTTTTATTCTCCGCCTTTACCGTCGGCGCTGGTGCGTCGTCGCACACGAGAGCGTCGCGACGCCTACCCTATGCAGAGCATGTTAAAAGCCCCGCGGTACAAGACGGGCGTGTACCGCGGGGCTTAGGAGTTCCCGGAAGGACTCACT
>JBCCDR010000516.1:0-1586 GCA_039030675.1 Pseudomonadota bacterium
AGCGCCAGCCGCGCAGCGTTGGCAGCTTTGACTGCGCCAATGGCATTGCGCTCAATACAGGGCACTTGTACCAGGCCACCAACAGGGTCGCAGGTGAGACCAAGATTGTGTTCCATCCCAATCTCTGCAGCGCAAGCTACCCGGCGTGCGTCAGCGCCCCACACAGCTGCGAGGCCAGCAGCCGCCATGGAGCAAGCGACGCCCACTTCCCCTTGGCAGCCCATTTCTGCGCCAGAAATGGATGCGCGCTGCTTGTAAAGGAGGCCGATACCGCCAGCCGTGAGCAAAAAGCGATTTACTTTCTTCTCGGCATGTTCGCCGTCCACACAGTAATGCCGAATAACAGCTGGGATGATACCAGCAGCGCCGTTAGTTGGGGCGGTCACCACTTGGCCACCTGCTGCATTTTCCTCATTCACGGCCATGGCATAAACGTTCAGCCAGTCGAACAAACTTTCGCGTTCATTGGAGGCGCCTTGAGACTGTAGGCGTGCCCATAGGTGCGGCGCCCGGCGCTGGACTTTTAAGCTGCCTGGCAGCAATCCCTCAGTTTCTAGCCCTCTGTCAATTGAGGCCATCATGATGGAAGTGATTTTAGCAAGACCGTCTTCTAAGGCGCCTGGCGCGTGGATGGCGTCTTCGTTGGCACGCACGATCGCCTCGATCGACAGCGCATGTTTGCCGCACAGCTCTAACAATTCAAGCGCAGATCCGAAACGGTAAGGCACAGGCATATCGGATGAAATCAGATCATCCTCCACTGGCGTCTTGAGCTGGGCTTCTGTCGCGACGAAGCCTCCACCGGTAGAGTAATACGTTTCAGCGCGCAGCAACGCAGAGCTTTTGTCATAAGCCTCTAGCGTCATTCCGTTTGGATGCAGCTCCGGCACGCTTTCATAGTCAAATTGAATATCGATCGCTGGATCGAATGCGATTTCATGGGCCGCGTTGAGAGATAGTCTTCGCGCGTCCGAGACAGCATCGGCCATCTTTGGTGCATCATGCGCGTCCATGGTCTCTGGACGCAGCCCCATGAGGCCATAAAGCACGGCTACGTCCGTCGCATGGCCTTTGCCAGTGAAAGCCAAGGAGCCTTTTAGGGTCACTCTAAGCTTATGAGTCTGTCTAAGGGCTTCTTCCTGATCCAACAACTCGATGAAGCGCCGAGAAATGCGCATGGGTCCGACTGTATGGGAACTAGATGGGCCAATGCCGATGCGGAAGATGTCGAGAATGGAAAGCATGGTAATCTTAGTAAAAGCGAGGTGATATTCTCTCGTATCACATATTGAAAAGCTAAGAACCCAGTGGAGCGAATGACAGTATAGTTGTTGCAGGCTCGTCGCTCGCTAAGTCACCGACCTTCTGTTGCCTATAAAGTGGTCATCCCTTAAAAGCTCTTCCTTCATATCTGTTTCAGACACACATAAGTGCTCAAATCAGATTAAAGCCAAACCCTGGTCAAGCTGCGCGATGAGGTCTTTCTCATCTTCAATACCGCATGAATAGCGCAGCAGAGTTTCCGGTATGCCGAGAGCAGCCCTTTCCTCAGCCGTGCACTCCACATGGCTTGTCACGCTTGGAGG
>JBCCDR010000517.1:0-1584 GCA_039030675.1 Pseudomonadota bacterium
CTTTTTGTCCTTCCTGGGCCTGGGCGTACAAGAACCCATGACCAGTTGGGGCAGCATGATCAAACAAGGCGTTGCCGATATGGAATTTGCGCCTTGGCTACTCATCGCGCCATCGACGGCCCTGGCTGTGACTTTGATTTGCCTATCGGTGCTGGGCGACGGCCTGCGCGACCAGCTCGACAAACGCCTGAGCCTGCCCACATGAGTCTTTGCGTAGAGAACTTGACAATTCGCTACGGCGATAGCGTTGCTGCAGCGGGCGTGCGCTTTACCTTGGAGCCCGGCAAATGCCTGGGCATCGTTGGCGAATCAGGTTCGGGTAAAAGCCAAACTGGCCTCGCCATCATGGGGCTGCTTTCGCCAGCGGCGCAGGTCAGCGGCGATATCTTGGTCGGCGGCAAAGCGCTGGACCCCAACGCCCGGCGCGAACACATCGCAATGGTGTTTCAAGACCCGCAATCAGCCTTTTGCCCGCATCTGCGCATCCAAGACCAGATATATGAGGCTATCGGCAGCGCCGATACAGCTGCGTGCTTAGGCGCCCTAGGCCGCGCGGGATTGCCTGACCCGCAGCGCGTGGCCCGCAGCTATCCGCATGAACTCTCCGGCGGCATGCGCCAGCGCGCGATGCTGGCCATGGCGCTGGCGCGCAAGCCCAGTGTCATCATCGCTGACGAACCCACCACAGCGCTGGATGCCAGCGTCCAACTGGGCATCTTGAGAGAATTCACCAAGGTGAAGGCTGCAGGTACAGCGATGATTGTCATCAGCCATGATATCGGCGTGATTGCGGGCCTGGCAGACGACATCGCGGTAATGAAGGATGGCGCGGTTGTTGAAAGCGGGGGCGCAAACGCTATCCTATCGTCGCCGCAGGAGCCCTATACACGCGCGCTCATCGCCGCCTCGGTCCTGTCGGGACGCCCGCAGACTGCGCCGCAAAGAGAGGCTGCGCCCGTGCTGGCCGCTAAGGGCTTGCGAAAGGACTACCCCCTGCCCAAGCCCCACCTCTTTGCACGGCAACAAACGCTGACCGCGCTAGCGCCCATTGACCTGACGCTCAAAGCCGGTGAAACGCTCGCCATTGTGGGCGAAAGCGGGTCTGGCAAATCAACGCTGGCGAATGTGCTCCTGGGTCTGGAGACGCCGACGCAGGGCGATGTGCTCTGGTCTGGCCAGTCCTTTTTAAGCTTCACGCCCGCGCAAAAACGCGCGGCGCGCGCGCGCATTCAGCCCGTGTTTCAAGACCCCTTTGCCAGCTTTGACCCCCAGCGGCGGCTCGGCCGCTCTATCCAAGATATGCTCGATCTGCACGGCGGATCATCCAGCGTGGCCGCGCTGCTGGCGGCCGTTAATTTGCCGCCTGAGATGGCGGCCAAATACCCCCATGAAGCATCAGGCGGACAAAACCAGCGCGCGGCCATTGCCCGTGCGCTCGCGGCAGAGCCCGAGGTGCTCGTCTGCGACGAAGCGCTCAGCGCGCTCGACAAAACCACGCAGGTACAAGTCATCAAACTGCTCGCCGATATCAAACGCGCCCGCGGTTTGGCCTTGCTCTTCATAAGCCACGACCTCGACGTCGTC
>JBCCDR010000518.1:0-1582 GCA_039030675.1 Pseudomonadota bacterium
CAACAAATGCCCGCCCATGGAGTGGCCAACGCAAGAATAAGGCGGCTTTAGCTTTGTTTCAAAGTGGCGTTGACGCATGAACTCCATATCTCCAACCCGCACGGAGAAGTCTTCAAGATGGTCAATATCGCGGCCATGTTCCGGACGGTCAGACAGTCCCTGCCCGCGCCAATCAAAGGACATGACGGCAAAGCCGCGGTCGACGAAATCGTGGATCGTCTCAAAGTATTTCTCAAGGAACTAAGCGCGCCCCTGCAGCAGCATGATCGCGCCGCGGTACCGCTTGCCTTGCGGCTCCCAGCGGCCAATGCGAATGCGTGTTCCATCCGCCATAACAGCGAAGTAAACGGTGCCGCCCGGAGGCATAGTGATACGCCGGGACACGGGATTTATCTGCCCTGCCATGGCGGCCAAGATATGGCTTTCATGGCAGGGAACCAAAGGCTTTTTTTAAAGCGGTGCGCGTGCGTTATTTTGCGATGCGCAAGTTGGCGAGATTGTTGGCAACAGCCCTGAAGGATTGGCGCAATTCCTCGCTTGACGGCGCATAATTGTAGAAAGGCGCATCCGGCTTTGACGCAACATCTTTCATCAAGGTGGCCAAATCGCCATCGCCATTGGCAAACTGCACGGTGTAGATCAAAGCGTTCGTTGATTTGATATTGTCCGCCAGATCACGCAGGCGTTGATCGCGCTCACTTGTCGTATTGAGCGCGCGGTTATAGGCATCACCTGGCCGCGTCGTGTTTGCCCCGTCAGTGAGCAAAACAATCGCGCGTTCGCGTTCATAGCCTGCATATTTGTTGGAATTCTCCGCGCCTTCGGTAAAGGGCGCTTGATCGCTGAGCAAACGCCAAGCCCATACCAGCCCTTGCGGAATGTTGGTGTATACGCTCGATTCAGCCTCAAGTGCCCGCAGCACGGCCACAGCATCTGCTTTGCTTTTGCTCAGCCGGTGAACGCCGCTATCGAGGCACGGTGTGCACTCACTGCTATGATTGTTGAGGCGCGATAAATCGCAGCGGTTGGTGGAGCCGCTTTGGGGCTCGCCTTCCTCACCCATCGGCATCCATCCAACCCAGCCAAGATTGTTCGGGCCATGGTTCATGACAATGCCGTCTTCAATATCAGCCGCGTTTGACTTGTCAGTGCTTAAATCATAGCTGCCAGCCGATTGGTTCCAGGCAAATGGCCGCGCGGTCGACGCCCAGCGCGCATAAACGCAGCCCTGCCAATTCTGCGGCGGCGGCGCGAGCAGCGGAACGGCAGAATTATGGGCATAATAGACCTTTGAAATGCGGTCTTCATGCCCCAGTGGCAACACAAAGCGATCCCGCGCAGCAGCATTGAGCGCATTCACAGGGTCATCATCAACGCCAAGTTCAGGTGCGTTGGTGCCGCCGGGGACGTAGCTAAAGGTATAATGCTCTGCCTGGAATGGATTGTCTTGCTGCAAGCCAAGGTTCACTGCGCGGTACCGATTGGCGACGGTGCCGTTGCCAACGGGTTCGGCCAGCACATTGCCGAAATCATCAACGCCGTGTGTCGTACCAAAATCGCTGACATTGACTTTGCCGCCCCA
>JBCCDR010000519.1:0-1575 GCA_039030675.1 Pseudomonadota bacterium
CACAAAGGCCGCATAGTTGGTGAGCGCGCCAGCGCGCACAGGATAGCGCATGAAAAGCTGCTTCGGGCCGATGTGAATGCCCGGTAAATCCATCTGTGCCTTAACGTCCACATCTTCTGTTGGGACCAGCCCGCGCCAGGCGACTTGGCCCGTAAAGGTCGGCGCCTTGGTTTCAAAAGCGCTTTCACGCACGCGGCTTTTGAGGCCATCTGCGCCAATAATCAGGTCAGCATGGTGCACCGTGCCATCTGCCAGCCTGAGGGCGCCCTCCGGGCTGGCGCTTTGGGCGGGACTGTTCAGCACAATCCCCTCCGGTGCCAGCGCAAGAAAGGCCGTTGCAAGGACCTCATGCAGGTCAGCGCGGTGGATATGGTAGTAGCCAGCGCCATAGCGCTGGGCTGTCGCCTCGCCGCGTTCGACGTCTTTGAGGATATCGCCGGTTTGCCAATGCTGGGTGAGTTGGCGCGCCGGCGTGACGGTGTGTGGGGCGATGGCGTCGCTTAGCCCGAGCGCTCTGAAAACACGGTCGGAATTGGGCGTGATGGTAATGCCGGCGCCCACCTCGCCAAGCTGCGGGGCTTGCTCAAAGACCTTAACGCTATGGCCTCTTTGGGCGAGTGCAATGGCCGCCGTGAGCCCGCCGATGCCAGCCCCGGCAATGAGAATATCCAGCGATGTCAACGGCTTATGTTATCCACGACAATGATGGCATCCCCCATGGTGCGCTTCTTTAAGATGTTGACCATGGCGCGTAGTTTTTCCGGGTCCGTTACGTTTCCAGAGGACACTACCATGCTCGTTCCGGGCGCGAACTTATCGGGGTCGGAGAGATACTCCATCAGCAGCTCATCCGTCCAAACCCGGCCTGGCGCGCGTGTGCCTACCATGGCCTCCGTGTAGGGGAAGTTGGGGACCGTGGCGATTTCTTGGCCGAAAATGCCGTAAAGATTGGGGCCAAGCAGATGGTCTTTGCCTTTCTCAAAGGTATGGCAAAATCCGCACCACTTGAAATGCACTTCTGCGACCTCGCGCTCAAAGTCTGTCTCCGGCGTGACTTCCACGCGGGCGACCACCTCCTGGTGAAAGGTCACGTCCTCCGGCGCTTCCACGGTTGCCGCCATATGGAAGGGATTGACGCGGAACATGACATAAGGGCCGCGCAAACCCAGGCCAACCATGGCGACAATGGCGATGGCGGAAAGGCTGGCCAAAACCAGGCCGGGCGTACCGCGCTCAGCAAGGCCGGAGCCTGCGCGGCGCTTGAGCAGGAAGAAGCCAATGCCCCAAACAAAGCCAATGATAGCCAGGTAAATGCCCACAGCCGTGGGACCATTTTCAGGGCCTTTGAATGTCGACAGCGCATAGACCGTAATGCCCAGCGCCGCAGCCGACATAAAGCCATAGCCAGGCGGAAACGCTGTGATGAGGCCGGCGCCATAGCGCAGATAGGTATATCCCGCGGTGATGACCACAGCCAGGTTGATGAGCATGAGGGAAAAGCCAGGCGCTGTATGGAAATAGCCGGAGAAAACCCAGAGATTGCGGTCCATATCCATGAGCGCCGGCAAGCTCGGC
>JBCCDR010000520.1:0-1562 GCA_039030675.1 Pseudomonadota bacterium
AACCAGGCGAAATAGCTGACGCTCAGGCAGCCGCAAACGAGCAAGACGCTATGTGTTTTCGCAAGCCAACCGCGCCACGCCGGGGCCTCTGAAAATCGGCCGCGCCAAAGATCGTAAACACCCCAAGCAAGAACGGCGGCGAGTGCTAGGCTGGTGAAGGAAAACACGCTCAAGAGAACAAATCGCCAAGCCTTCCCAGCAAGGAGGTCGTCCACAAAGCCTTGCACCCCGCCGATGCCATATAGCACCAGCGCAAATCCTAAGGCGATGACGGTGCAACCCAAGGCTGGAAAACGGCCCGACTTGCGCGGCCAAGCTAAGCCAAGGACACCTGTCACCATCGCTCCAAGACCAAAGAGGCCAAGACGTTGAGCTGTTTTCGGGCCGCTAAGCCCGCCGGTGCGGACGGCGTAGTCAGCATTTTTGCGCACACTCTGGCCATCCAGCCTATAGCGCGGGCCAGGCACCCCATCAGCGCTCTGCTTGACGTACAGTCCACCTCCCGCAGCATAGAAAGGCCCATCGCCATTTATGCGCAGCTGCGTCTCATTTTCTGCCTCCACCGTTATAAAGCCATCCAAAGACAGGATTTTCTCAGCACTTTTGTGCCCGCGCCGCTCAATCCAATATATGCCGATTAAGTCCTCTACTGGCGGCGGACCCGCCAAGGGAGCGGGATCCTTAAAGGGCCCATAGATTTTTTTGAGCGCTTTGGCTTCAAGGTCAAAGCCAAGCGGCTGCGCGCCCATACCACCCCACGCGATGAACACGCCAGTCTGTTTCTCAGGGGCCACAACAAAAATCGCATTAAACCCGGAGAAAGCGCCCAAATGGTCCACATAGGTCTGGCCATTCCAATCACCGATGAAGAATGCCCCGCCCAATTGCATGAGGCCAGGCCCATTGCTGGCAAGCGGAGAATGAAGGATCGCTAGCGCTTGGCCGGACAAGACATCTGGCTGGTTGCCAAGCTGGGCCGATAAGAATTTGGCCATATCCGCTGCAGTGGTATGAATGCTGCCGGTAGGGGCATAAAACGCCTTGTTGATAGCCCGGCCGAGCTTTGTGCCCGGCTGCGTTCCTTCCATAATGAAGGCATCCAGCATGCGCGAACCACCGCTGGGGTCGTACACCAGCTCGGTATCATCCATCCCCAAGGGCACGAGCAAGTCGCGGGCCATGAGGGCGCGCAGGTCCAAACCTGCCATGTCCTCCAGCATGGCGCCCAGCAATGGGGGATCAATATTGGCGTACACAACCCCCTCACCGGGGCAGCGCGCATAGGCTGGCAGCTGCGCAATCATGTCGGCTCCTGGAAGTGGCACCACCTCCTGCGGACCTTTGACACCGAAGCCTTTTTCCTCAAAGCCCGCCGTGTGCGTTAGCAGGTGCCGGATGGTCACCGCTTGGCCGCAATTATCAGGGAGCTGCGCGCGGGTGAGATAGCGATTGACCGGGTCGTCCACACTCTCTATGTCCCCGCGAACAATGGCTTGAGCAACAAGACTGGCGGTGAATACCTTGGTCACAGAAGCAATGAGAAACCGCTTGTCTGTCGCATC
>JBCCDR010000521.1:0-1561 GCA_039030675.1 Pseudomonadota bacterium
AAATGACAGGGATTTCAGGATCTTCCACTGTGTGGAGCACAGCCTCGATGGCGAGGCGGGCGTCTATGGTATCACCAGCGGGCATCAGGATGGCTGCGCGGAATATGCTGCATGGTTGCCAAAAGATGGCCGAGATGTTCGCTATGATGGCCGCTGCGCCCGCCAAGCAAGGGCATTTGGTCGTCTTGACGCGGCAGCGTGGCTGTATCGAGCACGGCATTCACTTGCGCGTCAAACAGAGGGCGCAAGCCCGCTTTATCCACGCCAACACCCGCGTCCATCATCGTCTTATCAACACTGTCCATGGCGAACAGTTCTGGGACAAAGCGCCAGTGCCATGCCAGTGCATCAAGCATGCGCTTGTGACTCTCACCTGTTCCATCGCCGAGGCGCACCACCCAGTCTGCTGCCAAATCGGCGTGATAGCGCACTTCTTTTGACGCTTTATCGGCCACTTCAGCAAAGCGTGCATCACTGGACGCTTTCAGCGCATCAAATAGCAGCGCTTGATAGGTCGAATAGAGCCATTGCCGGGTCATGGTTTGTGCAAAATCGCCATTGGGCTGCTCGACAAGCAAGCAATTGGTAAAGTCCAGCTCATCGCGGAAGAACGCGAGCTTATCTGCGTCGCGTCCCGCGCCCTCAATGTCACCCGCGAGGCCAAGGAAATGCATGGCCTGACCAATCAAATCGAGGCCTAAATTGGCCAGCGACAAATCCACTTCAATCGTGGGCGCATGGCCGCACCATTCGCCAAGGCGCTGGCCCAGCACAAGCGCATCATCGCCTAGACGCAGCGCATAGTAAAACAGGGGGTCCATATGTGTATCTTGGCGCGTCATCACATGTGTTTCACTTCATCGGGGAGGTCATAGAAGGTTGGGTGCCGGTAGATTTTATCTTTGGCAGGCTCAAACAGATTGCCTGCCGCATCTGGGTCAGAGGAGATGATGTCGGTCGACTTGACCACCCATAAGCTCACACCTTCCATGCGCCGCGTATAGGTATCGCGCGCGTGGCGCATTGCCATATCACCATCCGGCGCATGGACGGAGCCAGCGTGCTTATGGTCCAATCCACCCTTCGCGCGGATGAAAACCTCCCAGAGGGGCCAATCTTTGCTCATTTTTTTCTCCGTTCGGTCATTGCGATGCAAAGCCGCAGCAAACCGGCATTTCAACCAATACAGCTATAGATCGCCGCGCTTTGCTCGCAATGTCAGCTTTGCCTAAGCCACCTTCTTCGCTGCTTGCTTGGCTTCATATGCATCTGCCGCTTCGCGCACCCAGGCGCCGTCATCCCAGGCTTTGCGGCGCGCGCGCATGCGGTCCTGCGCGCACTGGCCTTCGCCTTTCACGACTGCGTAGAACTCGCTCCAGTCAATCTCGCCAAAGTCATAATGGCCGCGCTCTTCGTTCCATGTCAGGTCTTCATCGGGAACCGTTAAGCCAAGCAGCTCTGCTTGCGGAACGGTAGCATCCACAAATTTCTGCCGCAGCTCGTCATTGGTTTCACGCTTGATACGCCAGCGCATGGAGCGCTCAGTATTGGGCGATTTGTC
>JBCCDR010000522.1:0-1560 GCA_039030675.1 Pseudomonadota bacterium
GTTAACCTGGCCGCCGCGTGGCGATAGGGGCTTTGGCTATGACCCCGTTTTCGTCCCCGCAGGCTACGACGTGACATTTGGCGAAATGGACCCTGCAACAAAGCATGGCATGTCGCACCGCGCCCATGCATTCCGCCAACTGGTTGATGCGTGTTTAATGGCATGACCACGCTCCCTTGGGGCCTCTATATCCATTGGCCCTTTTGCGTCTCCAAATGCCCCTATTGCGACTTTAACAGCCATGTGCGCGAGAGCGTCGACCAGGCGCGCTGGCGGGCGGCGCTTGTGAAGGAGATCGCCAGCGCTGGCGCACGCGCTGGCAAACCGACACTCAAAAGCATCTTCTTTGGCGGCGGCACACCCTCGCTGATGCCGCCGGAGACTGTCGCTGCGGCGATTGCGGCAGCGAGGCGCCATTTCCAGGCATCGCCGGAGATTGAGATTACGCTGGAAGCCAACCCATCGACCGTGGAAGCCAGCCGCTTTGCAGCGCTGAAAGACGCGGGCATCAATCGGCTCTCCATGGGCATTCAAAGCTTTGATGATGAGGCGCTGAGATTTTTAGGCCGCGCGCATAATGCGCAAGAAGCGCGCACGGCCATCCAGGCGGCGACGGAGACGTTTGACCGGGTGAGCTTTGACCTCATCTATGCGCTGCCAGACCAAAGCGCGCAGCACTGGCGCGGCCAACTGGCCGAAGCGCTGGGCTTCGGCACCACGCATCTCTCGCTCTATCAACTCACCATCGAGCCCAACACAGGTTTTCAGGGCCAAGTCGCACGCGGCGTGTTCACGCCCATGGACGACGATACCGCTGCCGATTTGTTTGAGCTCACCCAAGAGCGGCTCCAGGCCGCAGGCATGCCAGCCTATGAAACCTCCAACCACGCTGCGCCAGGCCAGGAGTGCGAGCACAATCTCATCTATTGGCGCGGCCAGCCCTATGCTGCCGTGGGCCCGGGCGCGCATGGCCGTTGGCTTGGTGCGCAAGGCTGGCAGGCAACGCGCTGCCATAACAAACCAGAGCGCTGGCTGGAGGCGGTTGAGCGTGATGGCCATGGCGTTGACGAGCAAACGGTCATTACGCCCCAGGAGCGCGCGGAAGAGATGCTCATGATGGGCCTCCGGCTCGCCGAAGGCATTAACTTAAGCTGGATTGAAACGGCAAGCGGCGCCGATATTGCCCGTCAGGTCAACGCTGGAGCTGCACAACAGCTCAGCCGTGATGGCTGGCTGCAGCAAGACAACAACCGCTTGGCCTTGACGTCAAAAGCCAGGCCGGTTGCCAACAGTGTCTTGGCCCAGCTGCTGGTTTAAACACACGCCCACCACCGCAGTCCTGAACTTGATTCAGGACCTCTCTCAGCAGACTGCGCTCTTCTCGGACAGAGATGCTGAATCAAGTTCAGCATGGCGGCTCAAGTTAGCGAGAGAGCACGTCCGCCGGCTCTTCTGGTACAGGCTCAGGCCGGGGATAGGGGTCAAACGTCGCCGGCGCTTCTTCCAGCGTCACCAGACCACTTTCGGTAATCTGCCGGATGGCGAGCGTGCGCTCGGTGA
>JBCCDR010000523.1:0-1558 GCA_039030675.1 Pseudomonadota bacterium
CACAGGCGCGAGGGCTGCCATATCGCGCATGTCCGCGCGCATCACCTCCTCGTGAGGCGCGGCGGGCGTCATGGGTGCGATGTCATTCAGGCGCAGGTGCTCATAGGCGGCGCCAAAGCTATGTCTTAACGCTGTGCCCACGCTGCCAGCCGCACCGGTGATTAAAACGCGCTTTGGCTTGTTAGCGTGGCTCATGCCAGCTGCGCTTTGACAGTGTCAACCAGCGCCGCAGCGCCCGACAGCATGAAACTATGGTCGGACCCTAGCAGGAACAAACTGGCCCCCAGCGCCTGCCATTTGCCCAGCTCAGACACATCCGACGTGAACATACCGCAGCGCTTGCCTGCCGCTTTCGCCGCCTTGCAGATGTCTTCAACCACGCTGACGACTTGCGGCTCGCTTGGCGTATCAAAGCCGAGGGAGACGGTAAGGTCGGCCCGGCCAATAAAAATACAGTCGATGCCCTCCACACGCAGGATGTCATCGAGGTTGTCCAGCGCTTCCTTGTCTTCAATTTGCGCAATAAGTGCGGCAGCGCCGACACTGCCCTCCAGGTGCTGTGCCATCGTCTTGGCCATATATCCTGCCGCCCGGGTGGAGCCTGAATAGCCACGGCCTTTGCCGAATGTGGCGGCATTCACGAGCGCCTCGGCATCTGCAGGCGTGATAATATGCGGGGCAAGAATGCCATGTGCGCCAAGATCCAGCGCGTTGAGAATGTGTTCAGGCAGGCAGCTGGGCACGCGTACAATCGCTGGCATAGCGCTAGCCCGCAGCGCCAATAGGCATTGATCGAGGTCGCCGCGGTCAAAGGGGCTATGCTCTGCATCAAGGCACACGGTATCAAGCGGTGCGCGGGCCAGAACCTCACACACCATGGTGCTCGGCGTTTTCACAAAGGTGCCCACCAGCGGCGCTGCTTTGAGCAGTTGCTCTTTAAACTCTGTCATGCGCGCACCGTCTCCCCATTTGAGCGACCCATTGTTTCCATAATAACAGCCAATCATCCAATCAAAACTGGTCTGAGCAAAACAATGTGCCGTAACAGGCCTAGCCGGCGCGTTGTGCATCGCCAATCAGACAAGACCAAGGATACTGACCTCATGTCTCTCCTCTCAGCTTTAACAGCCCGCGCCTGCGCTGCATTGGCCATCACGCTTTGCATGCAAGGGGCCGTTTATGCCCAGGCCCCTGGCCAGCGCGGCCCTGCGCCAGATTCGCTCACCCTAGGTCTTGGCGCTGCGATCGCGCCGCGTTTTCCTGGCGCTGACAATTACACCGTGCTGCCGTTCCCCAGCGTTGAATGGCGCTTTGGCGGGCGCACGCTGCGCAGCAACGGTTTCGGTTTTGAAGTTGACCTCACCAAGAAGTCGACCTTCGATTTTGGCCCAATCCTGCGCATTAACGGCGGCCGCGACGACCTGCAAAACGCCAATGACCCGGTGATTGAAGCGCTGGGCCAGGTGAATTTGACGGCCGAAGTGGGCGCGTTTATCGCCACCACGCGGCCGATGATGACCTCTCGCACAGCCCCGCCAGTGCTGTTTACCGCCCGCGC
>JBCCDR010000524.1:0-1553 GCA_039030675.1 Pseudomonadota bacterium
ATTTGGCGGTGCTGCGGGTATCTTCACACAAGAGAGCATCGCAGCCCATCAGCGTCTCCAAAGCGCGCAGCGTGATATCGCGCAGATTGCCAAGCGGGGTGGGGACGATGTAGAGACCTGGGGTCAGCTGCGCTGGCTCTATGGGAAGGGAGGACAGGGTCGCCATGGCTCCACGCTTGCATATTGCGCCCGCTGCGGGCAAGCGCCCGGCATGGGCGCGGCTGCGTTTTTTGGGCGTGTTCTTGCTTGGACTTGTCATGGCCAGCTGCGCGCAGACCACCAGCACGGGCCCCCGCGTCAGCCAGCCAATCCGGCAAGACACCCCTGAAGCCCTGACGGACGATACCCCGCAAATCACCGACGAGATCCGCATTGCTGCCGTCTTGCCGTTAACCGGACCGGAAGCGCGGCTTGGCGATGCCATGGCCAAAGCCATTGAGCTTGCCTTTTTTGAAGCGCAAGACCCGCGCATCACCCTGCAGTTCTTTGATAGCGCGGGCAGCAATGCAGCGCCAGAAACCCGCTCGTTTTTGGTGCAAGACCTGGTCGCTTTTAACCCAGCGGCTGTGATTGGGCCGCTGTTTTCGCAAAATGCGCAAGCGCTGGCCCCGGTACTGCTTGATCGCGCCGTGCCGGTTCTCTCCTTCTCCAACGATCTGGCCGCCAACGCCGCCGGCGCCATTCTGCTAGGCCAGCAGCCAGAACAGGAGATCGCGCGCGTCCTTGCCTATGTGGCAGGCCAGCTGGAGACGCGCCGCATCGGCATGATTGTGCCCGATGATGTTTATGGCACGCGCGTGACCACCGCCGCCACCGCCACGCTGGCCGCGCTGAATGAGCAAGTCCAGGTCTCCTACGACGCAGAAGTGCTGGCCTATGAGCAAACCCAGCAGGCGCGCATCTTCGCTGGGTTTGGGCCAAGCGCGCCGGATATCTTGGTGCTGCCAGCGCCGGAGGATGTGACCGAAGCGTCAAGCCTCCTTGAGGACGGCATGGAAGATGCCCTGGTTGAAGAAGAGCCAGAAGAAGACTCCGCGCCAGAGCCGCTGCGGCTCTATGACGTCACCGTGACCGAGCGCTATGAGCGCAGCTTGCGCACGCTGGATATTCCCGCGCGCCGGGTCGCACAATTCTATCGCCGCGAGGCCGAAGTGGCCGCTGAGCGGGACTTTTTAACCGAGCTGGATGAGCCCATTGGCCTCGATTATCTCGATTATATCCGTAACCTCGATACGTTTGGCCCGCCCACCTATGACGCGCTTATCATCGCCGAAGGCGGCCAAATGCTGCGCGCTTTGGCGCCGCTGATGACGGTGTATGAGGTGGATGAAGAGGAAATCCAGTTCATCGGCACAGGGCTGTGGAACGACCCCGGCCTGAGCCGCGAGCCGGCACTGCACGGCGGCCTCTTCGCCACATCCGCGCCAGTTGGCGACAGCGGCTTTGCAGACCTGTATGCCGCAAGCTATGGCGAAGGCGCGCCGCCTCTAGCTGGAGTGGCCTATGATGCCATGGCCATTTTAGCGCTCGCCATGCGCGATGAGACGGGCGCG
>JBCCDR010000525.1:0-1545 GCA_039030675.1 Pseudomonadota bacterium
GGCCACCCGCTGGCGGATTTCAGCTACCATCTCATGATGTACCGCATGCCGCCGATTGGCACGACGGGTCTGCTTGGCAATGACTTAGAGGCCCTGAACATCCCCAGCGAAGACGCTTATGTAGAGGCCTATTGCAAGCGCACGGGCCGCGATGGCATCCCGCCGCGGGATATGGATTTCTACATCGCCTACAACCTGTTCCGCCTGGCCGCCATAGTGCACGGCATCCAAGGGCGTGTGGTGCGCGGCACGGCGGCCTCGGCCCATGCGAAACAAATGGGCGCCATGACCGAGCCGCTTGGCAAGCTGGCCTGGGCGCAGGCGCAAAAGGCTATGGCCGGCGCGTGACCGCGCTGTTCACCAAGGAGATTGGCCTGCCAGGCGGGGCAACGCTGGTTTTTATTCACGGCTGGACGTGTACCCATGAGACGATGGCGCCGCTGGCCCAGCGCTTTGAAGATACACACCGCTGCATCAGCGTTGACCTGCTGGGCCATGGCAACGGCCCAAAAACAGGGACGTATAGTATTTATGACCAAGCCGATGCGCTTGAACAAAGCGTCGACGGGCTCGCGGATGCTATTATTGTTGGCCACTCCATGGGCGGGCAAATCGCTTTAGAGCTGGCGTCCAGAGGCAAGGCAAAAGGGGCCGTGCTGCTCGACCCAGCCCCTATCGTGCCGCATGAGAAGGCGCGCCAATGGGGTGACGACATGCGCGCGCAGCTGCCCAAAGTGAACATCCCCGCCATGATGGGCGCCTTTGCGCGCAATCAGTTTCGCAAGGCCGTGGACCCGGCGGTGATGGACGCTTTAGTGGAAACCATGCAGGCCTGCGACCCAGACGTGGTCATCGGCGCCTGGGATGGCATCATGGACTATGATGGCCCCGCCGCCCTGGCCAAGCTGGAGCGCCCTGTGCTGGTGATCTTTGCTGACAAGCCGCTCAACGATGTGCGCGATTTCGCCAAAGCCTCAAAGCACATCGAAACCGCGCAAACCGCTGGAAGCGGGCATATGCAGCAGCTGGAAGTGCCGGACCAATTGGAGGCTATGATTCGCCGCTTTGAGGCGCTTCTTGGCTGAGTGCCTTGCGTAGTGCCTCGACTGTGCTGGGATGCACATGCAAATCACGCTGCGGGAAGGGGAATTCGATGCCGTTCTCGCGAAACAAGCGCCATATCTCGAGATTAACTTTACTGCCAACATTGGCTAGACCGTTGTAAGGATCGTCGATCCACATCCGCAGCTCTAAATCCACACCATCAGAGCCAAAACCACGGAGCAAGCAATTGGGCTTGGGATTGTCGAGCACGCGGTCGGTGTTGGTTGCGGCTTGCAGCATGAGCTGCATGGCGAGTTCAACGTCAGATGAATACGAGACTTGAACGGGGATTTTGCGCCGTACATTGCGGTCAGAGTGGGACCAATTGATCACCTGCTGGGTGATCATGTCTTCGTTGGGGATCAGGAACTCCGTGCCATCGCGCGTGACGACAGAGGTATAGCGGGCAGCGAGCTTGTTGATCCAGCCATAGGTGTCGCC
>JBCCDR010000526.1:0-1537 GCA_039030675.1 Pseudomonadota bacterium
GTCATCTTCCCCTGCCTGCCCATCACCATCGATATGGCACGCGCCATGAGCGGCAAACCGCTGACGGCCTGGGATGATGAGAAGCCAGCAGCCTTTGGCGTGATGCCGCGCTATGGCAGTGCTGGAGACATCAAATGGTTCGAAGTCGACCCCACCTTCATGTTCCACTGCGGCGGCGCGTATGAAAAGGACGGCAAGCTCCATGTGGAAGTGGGCGCAACCAAGCGCGCGCCGCTCATGCCAAGCGCGGATGGCTCCCCGCCGCCGATGGATGACACCAAGCAGCGGCTGACGCGCTGGTCCATGGGCCCGGATGGCGAGGCCACCAGCTTTAGCGAAACCGTGCTAGGCGACCTCGACATGCAGTTCCCGCGCATTGACGACCGCTATATGGGCCGGCCTTACAAATACCTCTACACAAACGTGGCGCTCGGCGGCGAATCAGGGCGCGATGATGGGTTTGACGGCTATGCCCGCTACACCATCGAGGATGGCAGCGTCGACTTATATGAGCCTGAGGAAAAAACCGTCTTTGGCGAAGGCGTGTTTGTTCCCAGCGCGCCAGATGGCCCGCAAGATGATGGCCACGTCCTCGTTTTTGGATGGAACAAAGCCCGCAATCTCTCCGATTTGTTTGTCTTTTCTGCCCAAGACATCGCGGGCGGGCCGGTGGCGAAAGTCAAGCTGCCCTTCCGCGTTCCCGGCGGCTTCCACTGCAATTGGATGCCTGCATAAGGCCTGCTGTCACAAAAGCGAAATAACCCGGTTGCCATCATGGTGACCGGTTGCTAAGCGTGCCCACATGCCGGGGGGCCGGCGTATTTTTATTCATGGTTTAGTCCAGGTCAGTGCCCATGAAAGTCGTCGCCGGTAATAGCAACACCCCCTTATCAGAAGCCATTGCGGCCTATTTGGATTTGCCGCTTTGCGCAGCGTCCGTAAGGCGCTTTTCTGATGAAGAAATCTTCGTTGAAATCCAGGAGAATGTGCGCGGTGAGGATGTCTTCGTCATCCAATCCACCAGCTATCCGGCCAACGACAATTTGATGGAGCTGCTGATCTGCATTGATGCGCTCCGCAGGGCCTCAGCGCGGCGCATTACAGCCGTCCTGCCCTATTTTGGCTATGCGCGCCAAGACCGCAAACCAGGTCCGCGCACCCCGATATCTGCGAAGCTTGTCGCAAACCTCATCACCACTGCGGGCGCCAGCCGGGTGCTCACCATGGATTTGCACGCCGGCCAAATCCAAGGCTTTTTCGATATCCCAACGGATAACCTCTATGCCGCGCCCGTGATGGTGCGGGATATGCAAGACACGCTGAATGGCGATGATCTGGTCATCGTCTCCCCCGATGTGGGCGGCGTCGTGCGGGCGCGGGCTATTGCCAAACGCTTAGACAATGTGCCTTTGGCCATAGTCGACAAACGCCGCGAGCGCGCTGGCGAATCTGAAGTCATGAACATCATTGGCGATGTTGAAGGCAAACACTGCATCATGGTCGATGATATCGTCGATTCTGCAGGCACTTTGTGCAA
>JBCCDR010000527.1:0-1536 GCA_039030675.1 Pseudomonadota bacterium
CGCAAGCGAAGCCGATGTTGCAGCGCTGCGCGATCAATTGGGCCTCAATAAGCCGATCATAGTTCAATATGGCTTGTATCTTGAACGCATTGTCCAGGGCGACTTAGGCAAATCGCTGCGAACGGGGCGGCCAGTGCTGAACGAATTGCGAGACGTCGTTCCCGCGACATTAGAATTGGCTTTGGCGGCATTTACGCTGATAATTGTGGGGGGTTTGAGCCTTGGCTCCTTGGCCGCGCTGAGGCGGGGGAACTGGGTGGATAGCGCCGTTCGCGTGCTGTCTACGCTCGCCATTTCCGCGCCGACCTTTTGGATCGGTTTGATCTTGGTCTGGATCTTTTTCGGCTGGCTCGGCTGGTTACCGGGCAATGGGCGGCTGGATGAAGCTTATGCGGATGTGCCAAAAGCCACAGGCCTCTTTGTTCTCGATGGCTTGCTTGCCGGGCGGCTAGACATGGCGCTCAATGCGGCCGCGCATTTGCTGCTCCCTGCCTTCACGCTCGCCCTGTCCAGTACCGGCGCGGCGGCGCGTTTGGTCCGTGCCTCGCTGCTCGATGTTTTGGAGGAGGATTATGTTCGCAGAGCAAGGGCCGCTGGCCTGTCAGAGCGTGAAGTGCTGACAAGATATGCGCTCCCGAATGCCTTAATCCCCTTCGTTACCACCGCTGGCCTTTATTTGGCGGACCTTCTCGCTGGCGCGGTGATCACAGAGATTATTTTTGGCTGGCCGGGCGTGGGCAGCTACACGCTTGCGGCTATATCAGGCCTCGATTTTCCAGCTATTATGGGCTTTACCCTCATGGCCGCGCTGGTCTATTCGCTCGCCAACATTGCTGTCGACGCGCTTTATCTTTGGCTTGATCCGCGCGCGCTAAAGGCGCGGCCATGAGCGCACAAGCGGCATGGATGGCGCGCACGTGGCGCACAGCCGATCTGGCGGGCCGCTGGGGCTTTGGCTTGCTTATCGCCATGGCGCTGTTCGCTTTTTTTGGCCCGCTTGTGAGCCGCTTTGATCCTGCAGCAATTGACTTGGCAGGCAGGCTTACGGGCCCTAGCGTCACGCATTGGTTTGGAACCGATGAACTTGGCAGGGACTTGTTTGCCCGCGTTGCTTCTGGCGCGCGTTTATCGCTCCTGGCCGCCGTGAGCGTTGTTTTCATCACCATCGCTTTTGGTATACTCATTGGCGGACTGGCCGGGCTGATTGGCGGCTTTTTTGAAACCGTGATCATGCGGGCGGTGGATATCATGCTGTCCATCCCTGCCTTGGTGCTCGCTATCGCGCTAGCGGCAGCATTGGGCCCTAGCCTGATCAACGCGCTCACCGCCTTAATTGTTGTGCGCTTGCCCGTGTTCATCCGTCTTGCGCGTGCGCAAACGCTATCCATCAAATCTAGAGCCTTTGTGGATGCTGCTCGCATGGCCGGTGCAGGACCGTTTTATCAGCTGCGTCACCACATCCTGCCAAACCTCATGGGCATCATGTTGGTCCAAGGCCTCATGGATATGGCAGGCGTCGTGCTGGCAGCCGCTGCG
>JBCCDR010000528.1:0-1531 GCA_039030675.1 Pseudomonadota bacterium
AGAGCGCCGCCAGCATTTTGGCCTTGCCATCCCTGCCCCCTCTGTCGCGGTAACCTGAGAGATTTCAGCCACTTAAGCGCGGCCTTACGCCCTTCGGTGAAATCAGCCTTGCAGCCGATTTGCTTTCCAGAGTGCTTGATTTATCAGCCAATCGGTCCGGGTAGCCTGAGAGTTTCCGGGGCGGTTGCTCCTTCGGCGCCATACTGCACGTTCGTGCGGTATGTCTCTCCCGATTGACCGGGTCACAGCAACGCTGTCACCCAAGCGAGCTGGACATTAGATTAAAAATGTGGATCGTCAATGCCGGAGTTGCGCTTTCCCCAGCTTCTGCGGCATTACGACTCGAGATTATAGCGCGCTTCCACATTGCTGAGCTCAAAACCGATGAGCAGTTCGTACGCATTGGTGTCAGCTAACTCATTGGTAGGAATAGTAAAATTAACGCTTTCACGCGTACGGCCACGATCATCTGGCCCGGTTAAAGAGACTTGCGCCATGTAGATGGATTTGGCTAGCAACTCATCCCCAGCGCGAGCGATGACAAGGAAATAGGGCAGCGCAATTTGTCGCGGGCTGCCTGCAGGCCCTGGTTCGGCGGTAATCGTGAAGTCCACCCGAGTGCGGATGCCCTCGCCTCTGTCTTGGCAATCCACGTCCAAGTTCGACATCACGGCGCGGTAGGTGACGTTATCGGCGGTGGCCATGGCCCCGTCGCGAAAGGCCGTCACAGAGTTGGCATAGCGCACAAAGCCAATGGCCGGACAGTCGGTGATTTCCACGATGAGCGGGTTGGTATTGCACGCGCCAACCAAGGTCAACGCAAGCAAACCCAGACAAGCGCGCAAAGCAAAAGACGGCATGGACACCCCAAAGCAAAACAAATTCAGCACTCGCCTTATAGCCACCCTTTTTTATCTAGGCTATAAGCCATCCACGTTTAGACAGTTTTGGCTTTTAAGGAGCTGCGCGCAATGACCTCTCAGTCCGCTGTTACGCCGCTAAAAAAAGAGAAAATGAAAGTCATGCTCGCGGCGCCGCGCGGCTTTTGCGCAGGCGTCGACCGGGCGATTAAGATTGTGGAGCTGGCGCTGGAGAAATACGGCGCGCCCGTCTATGTGCGCCACGAAATCGTCCACAACCGCCATGTGGTGGAAAGCTTAGAAGCCGCCGGCGCTGTGTTTGTCGAAGAACTTGATGAAGTGCCCGATGATGTGCCGGTGGTGTTTTCCGCGCACGGCGTTCCCAAAGATGTGCCCGCAGAGGCTGAGCGCCGGGAGATGTTTTTCCTCGATGCCACCTGCCCGCTGGTGAGCAAGGTGCACCGCGAGGCCGAACGTCACTTTAAAGAAAAGCGCCATATTCTCATGATTGGCCATGACGGGCACCCGGAAGTGATTGGCACGCTTGGCCAGTTGCCCCGCGGCGCCATCACGCTGATTGAAACGCCGGAAGATGCCGCCAGCGTCGATGTCAAAGACCCTGACAATCTGGCTTTCATCACGCAAACAACACTCTCCGTTGACGATACCAG
>JBCCDR010000529.1:0-1524 GCA_039030675.1 Pseudomonadota bacterium
CAATCATGCCTCCATGATTGAAGGTATTCGCCGGGCAGGCTGCGAGAAAAAGCTGTTCCGCCACAATGATTTGAAGCACCTTGAAGCGCTGCTGAAAGACCAGCCGCTGGAACGGCCTAAGCTGATTGCGTTTGAATCGGTCTACTCCATGGATGGTGATATCGCGCCGATTGAGGCCATTGCGGACTTAGCCGATCAGTATAACGCGCTGACATATATCGATGAAGTCCACGCTGTGGGCATGTATGGCAAGCGCGGCGGCGGCATCACGGATGAACTGGGCCTCGCGCACCGCATTGATGTGATTGAAGGGACTCTGGCCAAGGCCTTCGGCACGCTGGGCGGCTATATTACCGGCAGCTCGGCACTGGTGGACGCTATTCGCTCTTATGCGCCGGGGTTCATTTTTACCACAGCACTTCCGCCAGCGATTACAGCTGCAGCGACGGCGTCTATCCAGCATCTCAAATCCTCGCAAATTGAGCGTGAAGGCCAGCAGCGCCAGGTTGCTGAGACCATTCAGGTTCTTAACGACGCTGGCTTGCCAGTCATGCCGACGCAAACGCACATTGTGCCCTTGCTGGTGGCCGATCCCGTCGCGTGTAAGGCGGCCAGTGACCGGCTGCTGGAAAAGCACGATATCTATATTCAGCCGATCAACTACCCGACGGTTCCGCGCGGAACAGAGCGGCTGCGCATTACGCCAACGCCTTATCATGATGCGACGCTGATCCTAGAGCTACGCGATGCGCTGCTGGAAGTTTGGTCCTATTTGGGCCTGCCTTTAACCAGCGGCAGCAATATTGACGCTGATCTCGAGCGTGAAGACCGCATCGCCATTCACCGTTCCGGTGGCTGACCTGCTCCAAACAGGTGATGGGCCCGCGCCCGATACAGTGCCGTCTGCGGCCAACCAAGGGGCCTGGCGGGCTGATTTGTCGGCGGTGCCGACAACGCTGAGGCTTGAGAAAAAAGCTTATAATGACACCCTGAAAGACCTGCAGAGCGATCTCATGGTGCTGCACAACGCGCTGATGGCGGACAAGCGACGATGCATCATCGTTTTTGAAGGTTGGGACGCGGCAGGCAAAGGCGGAGCTATCAAGCGCCTAACCGCGCGCTGGGACCCGCGCGGCTATAAGGTCTGGCCAATTGCTGCGCCTGATGAGCATGAGCGTGCAAGGCACTATCTCTACCGGTTTTGGAAGCGGCTGCCTGGTGATGGCGAAGTCGCGATTTTTGACCGCAGCTGGTATGGCCGGGTGCTGGTGGAACGCGTTGAAGGGTTTTGTGAGCCGCCCGCCTGGCAGCGCGCTTATGATGAAATTTGCCAGTTTGAAAAAACGCTGGTCGACAATGGGTCGCGGGTGATCAAATTCTTCATCCATGTCAGCCCTGAGGAACAAGCCGAACGTTTTTTAGACCGGACGGCCATACCCCATAAGCGGTGGAAAATTACGCCTGATGATTTTCGCAACCGGGCAAAACGGCCAGCATATACTGCGGCGATTGAGGATATGCTGG
>JBCCDR010000530.1:0-1520 GCA_039030675.1 Pseudomonadota bacterium
TTGTTCATCCGGACCGCTGGGCGCAGGCGGCGAAGCGTCACCCGGACGCAGTTGAAGCTGCGCAGTTTTTTCAAGATCAATCGGTGCACTGGAAGAGCCTGCAGTGAACGCCATGCGCAGATCAGCATCGCCATCGGCAAGCCGCAACGCCTTGGGGACCGCGATGGCGAAAGTGAGCTCGGACGGCGGCGTGTTGAGCGGGTCGATCTGGCGCGCCGCCACAACGCCGGCCGGTGTGATGCTGCTGCATGCGGTGAGCAGGCCAACACATACCAGAGTGACAAAACAACGAAGAGATGGGCATATTTTCATTTCAGATCCATATATGATTTGGTATTAGTGATTCATGTAAAACATGAATTTCAAAATGAGAAGGGTGAAATGGTAGACACGACTCAAACGCTCAATGCAGCGCGACGTTTGAAGACAGCGATGACCTTTGTGATCATTGCCGTTCTGGGGATGGTGGTGGCCGCGGCCTTCTTTGGCAGCGCAGATCATGACGATTTGGTCCGCACCGTCACTGACCTGCCGGGCTGGGACGGCCCGCCGCTCACGCAATGGCAAGAAGTTGCCGTTGCAGCGATTGCTTTCGTGCATCTTGGATACTGGCTGGCGCTCTTGCTTTTGGCGCGAGGTATCTTTGGGTTGCTGTCTTCAGGCGATCTGGACGGAGCGGCTAAGCGCGCGCGAACACTGTCTTTTGTCCTTTGGGCGCTTCTTGTGTGGAGTGTCGCTGCCGATGCGCTGGCCTCTCTCGCGATCACGTGGCATTTGCCTGAGGGTGAGAGAGTGCTTTCGATCAGCCTTGGGACGTCACAGGTGTCACTTGCGCTGGCTGCGCTGATCTCTGGGTTCCTGGCGCAGGGCTTTGTTCTATGCGCGGAGCTGTGGCGAGATCATAAGGAGGTCATCTGACGTGGCTATCATCGTGCGTCTTGATGTGATGCTTGCCTTGCGCAAGATGACCTCGCGAGAGCTTGCCGGGCGTATTGGCTTGTCTGAGCAGAACCTATCGATGTTGCGCTCGGGTAAGGCGCGCGGCGTGCGCTTTGGCACTTTGGAAGCGATCTGTCGCGAACTTGAATGCCAGCCGGGCGATTTGTTGGAGTTCGATGGTGAGCCGGACGCGTGACTTGGAGGCCGCAGATTGCGGCCTCGACTGGGGCGGTTCTCGGACTGTTCGCCTGTTATGATGCTGGAAAAGCCGCTCTTGCAGGGCCGATATCCGCATCCAGTTTGCGCTTATGACCTCCCGGTGGCCCGCTGAGATATAAAATTTCGCAAAATAATGCCTCAGCGACAGATTATTCAGCGCTTTGGCTGTTGACGGGCCTTTCGCCCGCCCCTAATGTCCGCCCCACACAAAGGAGCTGATGATGTCTTTCATTGTCGTACTAGTAGGGATAACGCGCATGGGCCGGTGAACCGGACACCCAAATGGGACCCCATGCGCCTCCGATACCCTCGGGGGCTTTTTTGTGAGCAATGACCAGAGATGACGTCCAAAACGGAGCAAA